>NZ_BPRD01000732.1 GCF_022179745.1 Methylorubrum podarium | reverse complement strand
CGCCGAGCCGATGCCGCTTGTGTCAGCCTTACCCCGCCGCGCACGCCGTCGTGTCCTGACGATGTCCCGAACGCGGTTACGCCGCTCACGCAGCCACCTGGCCAAGGCGATGGCATCGTCCTGTTCGAGTTTGCCCAGATCCGGATAATGACTGAGCTTGATGCGCTCGAGCTCGTCTTCAGAGAGAAGACGACGTTCGGATGCGATCCCAACTCCCATACCTTCCTCCTTCGCTTGGCGGAACGAAACTGGGACCAACGACTGGAGCGATGTGCCTCCTGTGAGGACGTTAGCCCCTTCGCGCGCATCTCAGCATTGACATCTGAGAAGCCGCTGAACGCACCGATGGCTGCGCCGTCGCCGCTGAGGTTTCGACGATCGGCGGTTGCAGCGTCTGGCCTCTCTCATGCGACCCATGTCGCCCTCAGGGCATCGGCGAGAACCGGTTTCCGGTATCGAGATCCGGCATTGAAGACGGCGCTCATCCGGTGCGCGAGAGGACTCCCGTACGTTCGACGCTTCCGGGCTTCGGATTCAAGCTTCCAAGCAGTCCTGGGATCCAGCGGGTCTCCGGATGCTGGTCGCAGAAGGTCAACACGGTGATCATAATGGGGACGCCGATGAAGGCGCCCGCCAGTCCCCAGAGATACATCCAGAAGAAGACCGCGAAGAGAACAACGAACGGCGACATGGCCAGTGCGCTGCCCGATACCCGCGGCTCGATAGCACTGCCGACGACGAACTGGATGAGATTGAGGCAAACGAAGACGCCGGCCGTCATGCTCCAGCTTTCGAACTGCACCAGGGTGAAGATGGTCGGGAAGACGGTCGCGATCAGGGGCCCGACGAAAGGGATGTAATTCAGGACGAAGGCGATGACGCCCCATTCCGCCGCGAAGCGCAGGCCGATGGCAACCGCGAGAGCCCAGACAAGCAGCCCTGTGATGAGGCTCATGGCAGTCCTCACCAGCATGAACCGGCGCAGCTTGACCGCCGTCTCGGCCGTGCCGCCGACGAGGACGCGCGCGAGGCCGGGCCTGTCGAGCGCGGCGATCCGCCGGGCCGCCTCATCGACTTCGAGCAGTCCGAGAATGACGTAGACGAGCGCCACGACCCAGAAACTCACCGTCGTGTTGACTCTGCCCGTCAGCCCTTGGGCGGTGCGCATGAGCCAGCCGACGTTGAAGTGCTCCGACCAGACACCGTCCACCACGATGCCATATTCGCCGAGCCAAGCGGTCGTCCGGTCGTAGAGGGATTGAAGCCGGCCGGCATCGGCGATGAACCATTGCGCGACCCGTCCGAAAGCCCAGGCGGCAAGCGCCGCGAAGCCCAGAAACGCGACGATTATCGCGGTGATGGTGAGAGCGAGGGCGACGAGGCGCGGGAGGCGCGCCTGAAGCCCGCGCTGGAGCGGCCAAACGAGCGCAATCAAAAAGAGGGCGAAGGCCATCGGCGCAAACACGGTCACCGCGATGGAAGCGGCCGCGAGCACCGCGAGCAGAGCAAGGATGCTGGCCGAGATCCG
>NZ_BPRD01000731.1 GCF_022179745.1 Methylorubrum podarium | reverse complement strand
GAGGGCACCGAGGCCGCCCGCCGGACGGACCCGGCGCGACCGGCGCCCGTTACCATGCGGGCCGGCCCGCGTCATCCGCGCGTCCGGTGGCGCGGCGCCCGACGCGCCCGTCCGAGGCATCGTCCGGCACCCGTCACGCTCGCACCATGCCTCCGGATAGCAATGCATTTGGCGATAAACTGCAATTCGAAGTCAGGTCTGCTTCGGACGATCGCTTATCCGGCGCCCGCGACTTGCCTCCGTGGAACCGTTCTTGTGTGAAGCAGGCGTCAGCAAGCACTCGACAAGCCGCATCATATGTTTATGTTGGCGCGCATGACGCCCGTGATCCAGTGCCTGCGCAAGGTCGATCATGCTTCCGCCGTCGCCGATTCGACGGTCTCCAAACGCGTGCTCGAAGCCCTGAACGAGCTGGAGAGCGCCTATCGCCGACCCAGCGAGCGCATCGTTGCCCTCGAAGCGGTCCTGCAAGAGTTCGACCGCCGTGGCTGCCTGAGCGGCACCCCGTTCGGCCGGCTCCTGCGCCTCACCGTCGAGCGGCGGCAGAACAAGTGGTCCCGCTGCGCCTGACGCGGTTCCCCCCTCCGGTCACGACCGTCCCCGCCGAACGCCCCGCGCCGGCTGCGGCGAGCGCGTGACAGGCCGTTTGACGTGGGCGTTTGACATGGGCGGAGGCTGCGACTAACGGGGCCGCTCTCCCGGATCCCTTTCCCTTCCGTCCCCAGAGGTTTGCAGCCGTGGCTAGACCGGAACTCGGCGTCAAACGCCAGTGCATGAATTGCGGTGCCAAGTTCTACGATCTCGACCGTGATCCGGCGACCTGCCCGAAATGCGGCACGATCTACCAAGTCGCGACCTCCCGCGTCGCCCCGCCCGTCGCCAGCCGCTCGGATGACGACGAGGACGAGGAGGAGAAGGGCGGTCCGGAGATCGTTTCCCTCGACGAGGCCGAGGCCAGCGAGGACGATACCGATATCAGCGTCGACGACGACGAGGGCGGCGACGATGCCAGCGGGGGTGCGGACGACGACACCTTCCTAGAGGAAGAGGACGGCGACGACGACGTCTCCGACCTGATCGACAACGACTCGGACGGCGACGAGGAGGGCTGACGCCCTCCCCTCCGGCGGCTGATCGGAACCATCAGCCGCCGAAGCGCTCCGTGCGGACCACGCCCGGCTTGACGCCGGCATCCACCAGGAGGTCGGCCACGGTGCCGACGAAGCCGTTGCCGCCGCAGACGAAGGCGTGGCGCGGCATGCCGAGGCACTCGATCGCCGTGTCGATCATCACGCGGTCGATGCGCCGGCCCGCGGTCGCGCCCTCGCGGGTGAGAAGCAGGGTCAGGTCGAAGCCGGTCTCATCGCGGGAGCGGGCGGCGAGCTCTCCCCGGGCGATGGCCTCGGCGGCGCTGCGCACCGAGTAGATCAGCAGCATCGGCACCGCGGGCGCGCGCAGGGCGCGCTCGCGCACCATCGCGAGCAGCGGCACGACGCCGGAGCCGCCGCCGATCAGCA
>NZ_BPRD01000730.1 GCF_022179745.1 Methylorubrum podarium | reverse complement strand
CGCGCGGGCACGGCGCCGAGGGCTGGGGCCAGCGCGACGAGCGCGAGGAGGAGGGGACGGAGAACGGGACGGGCCATCAGCCCTCGGCGCCGTGCCCGCGCGGGCCGACGACGACGGCGAGCGGGCGCGCCGCGCCCTAGAGCGGGGCGAGATCCGCCCCCTCGACGCCGTGCTCGCCGCCGCCCGCGCCGCCGTGCCGGGGGACGTCGTGGCGCTCGACCTCAAGCGCGACGACGGGCGCTGGCTCTACAAGCTGCGCATCCTCGGCACCGACGGGCGCCGCCGCGACGTGAAGATCGATGCCAGCTCCCTCAAGCTCCTCGACGTGGACGACGATGATTGAGGTCGATCGGACAAGGGCGGCGGCAAGGACGATGACATGCGCATCCTCGTCGTAGAGGACGAGCCGCGCATCGCGGCCGACATCCGCGAGGGCCTCGAACGGGCCGGCTACGTCGCCGAGATCGTCGGCGACGGCGAGGCGGCATGGTTCCGGGCCGAGACCGAGACCTACGACGCCATGGTGCTCGACCTCGGCCTGCCCCGCCTCGACGGGCTCGGCGTGCTGCGCCGCCTGCGCGGGGCCGGCGTGGCGCTCCCGGCGCTGATCCTCACCGCCCGCGACGGCTGGCGCGAGCGGGTCGAGGGGATCGACGCGGGCGCCGACGACTACCTCGTCAAGCCGTTCCGGATGGAGGAGCTGGTGGCGCGGCTGCGGGCCATCCTGCGCCGCACCGCCGGCCACGCCTCCCCCGTGCTGCGGGCGGGCGCGGTCGAGCTCGACACCCGCACCCGCGCGGTCTCGGTGGCGGGCCGGGAGACCGATCTCACCGCACTGGAATACCGCCTGCTCGCCTTCCTGCTCCACCGCCAGGGGCAGGTTGTGCCGGCCGGCGAGCTGCTCGACCACCTCCACGGCAGCGGCAGCGACCGCGAGGCCAACGCCCTGGAGGCCCTGCTGACCCGGCTGCGGCGCAAGCTCGGCCCCGGCATCATCGAGACCCGTCGCGGCCACGGCTACCTCGTGCCGGCCGATCCGTCCGGCGGTGCGGAGCCACGATGAGCCCGAGCGCGTGATGCCGGTCCTGACACGGGGCTCGCTGCGCCTGCGGCTCGGCCTCGCCGCCGCGGGGCTGATCGCCCTGGCGCTGGCGCTGGCGGGCGTGGGGCTGACGCTGATCTTCGACCGGGTGCTCGACGCCCGCACCGCCGACGGCCTCGACCGGACCGCCAAACTCATCGCCGGGCAGGTCGCCCTGGCCCCGGACGGCGCCCCGACCCTGCCCCGCGAGCCGCCGGATTCGCGCTTCTCGACGCCCTATGGCGGCCTCTACTGGCAGGTCGAGCGGCAAGTCGAGCAGCAAGTCGCGCACGCGGGCGGCACGCCCCTGCGCTCGCGCTCGCTCTGGGACAGGCGGCTCGGCACGGTTCCTGACGGCTCCGAAGAGCCGGCCATCGGCGACCTCGCCGGGCCGGACGGCGGACGGCTCATCGCCGTCACCCGCCGCGTCACGATTTCCGACAAGGGCGCCCCGGTCACCCTCGCCGTCACGGTGGCGGAGGACCGCCGCGACCTCGCCCAGAGCCGCGCCACCTTCCTGCGCCTGCTGGTGCCCTCGCTCTTCGCCCTGTTCGCGGCGCTGACGCTCGCCATGTCGCTGTTCGTCCGCCAAGCCCTCGCGCCGTTCCGGACACTCCGGGCGGATCTCGCCGCGATCCATGCCGGGACGCGGGCGCGGCTGCCCGAGACCTTTCCGGAGGAGGTGCGCCCGCTGGTGGCCGACCTCAACCGCCTGCTCGACGCGCAGGAGCGCGACCTGGAGCGGGCGCGC
>NZ_BPRD01000729.1 GCF_022179745.1 Methylorubrum podarium | reverse complement strand
CGCCGCGTCGAGCGCGCCGGCCAGCGCCCGCTCGCGGGCCTCCGACCCCAGGGCGATCCCTTCGGCGACGATGATCTCCGGTGCCGTGATGCCGATGAAGGCCAGCACCGTGCGCAGATAGGTCTCCGCGTGCTCGGCGGCGGCGGCGGGGGTGCCCGGTCCGTAGAGGCCGCCGCGCGAGACGACGGCGATGACCCGCTTGCCGCCCGCGAGGCCCTCGGCCCCGGACGGTCCGTAGCGGAAGGTGACGCCCGCCACGAGGATGCGGTCGATCCAGGCCTTGAGCTGGCTCGACAGGGTGAAGTTGTAGAGCGGCGCGCCGATCACCACGATGTCCGCCGCGAGGAATTCCTCCAGCACCTGCCGCCCGAGATCGACGTCGTGCTGCACGTCGGGCGTGTTCGTGGCGTTCGGCTGCGCTCCGGCGAGGACCGCGCCGGAGAGGTGCGGCAGCGGCGTCCTTGCGAGGTCGCGGTAGGTGACGTCGAGACCGGGATGCTGCGCCTGCAGGCGGTCCACGATGGCCGCGGAGACGGTCCGGCTGACGGAATGCGGCCCCAGGATGCTGCCGTCGACGTGAAGGAGCTTCATGTTTGATCCTCGGTATCAGAAATGAACCGAGGCGCTATAGATAACCACCACCATCCGTGCGCAAGGAGGCACATTCTTGGAACCCGGGCACATCGAGGGAACCGACGCGACGCCGCGGCCCAACCATTCCGGGCAGGATTGCCGCCTCGTCGGCACGGTGCTGGCGCGGATCGGCGACAAGTGGAGCGTCCTCGTCGTCATGATGCTGGGGGACGGTCCGCGGCGCTTCAACGAGCTGAAGCGGATGATCGGCGGCATCTCGCAGCGGATGCTCACCTTCACCCTGCGCGGGCTGGAGCGGGACGGCCTCGTGACGCGCACGATCTTCCCGACGATCCCGCCGCGGGTCGATTACGAGCTGACCGAGCTCGGGCGCTCGCTCCGGGAGCCGATCCAGGCGCTCGGCGCCTGGGCCTTCGCCCACCTGCCGGAAATCCAGGAGGCCCGCACCCGCTTCGACCGCCGCGACGGCGACGGGGCCTGAGTCTCAGGGCTTAAGCCTCAGGCGGTCGCCGCCTCGGCGGCTTGCGCCGACGGGGCGATGCTCTCGGGCGTCGTGTTCGGAACCGCCCCGGCCCGGTTGCGGAAGTCGGGGATCGCCTCCTCGAACACGGCTTCCGCCGCCGCCCGGTCGCCGCGCGTCACCGCCTCGCGCAGGCGCTCGGTCCAGCCGGCGAGCACCGTGCGGTCGGCGAAGACCGGCTTGGCCGCCATCACGCCCTCGATCCCGGCCAGCGCCACGCGTGGCTCCTCCTTGGCGAAGAGGATCTCGTTGAGCCGCTCGCCCGGCCGCGCGCCGGTGACCTGGATCTCGATCTCCTCGCCGGGCTCGAAGCCGGCGAGCCGGATCATCCGCTCGGCGAGGTCGCGGATGCGCACGGGCTGGCCCATCTTCAGCACGTAGACCGCCGCGCGCTGGTCGCCGGCATCGCCGCGCCCTTCCGCGTCGGCATGGGAGGCGGCGGTGAGCACGAGGTCGGAGGCCTCGCGCACGGTCATGAAGTAGCGCACCATCTCGGCGTGCGTCACCGTGACCGGGCCGCCGCGGGCGATCTGCGCCTTGAACACCGGCACCACCGAGCCCGCCGAGCCCAGCACGTTGCCGAAGCGCACGGCGATGAGCCGGGTCGCCGCCGGGCCCGAGCGCTCCGCGTCCAAAGCTTGCGCGACCATCTCGGCGAAGCGCTTGGTGACGCCGAGCTGCGAGACCGGCTCGATCGCCTTGTCGGTGGAGATCATCACCAGGGCGCGGGCGCCGGCCGCCACGGTGGCGTCGGCCACGTTGATCGAGCCGAACACGTTGGTCTTGATGCCCTCCGCCCAGTCGCGCTCGAGATAGGGCACCTGCTTCAGCGCCGCCGCGTGGAACACGTAGGTCGGCCGGAAGTCGCGGAGGATGGCGTGCAGCCGCTCGCGGTCGCGGATGTCGGCGAGCGCGCCCTCAACCTCCGCCTCGGCGTGGAGCAGCGCCGGGCCGTTGAGAACGGCGTGCAGGGCCGGCTCCGAATTCTCGATCACGAGCAGCGCCGAGGCGCCGAAGGCGACGGCGCGGGCGCAGATCTCGGCGCCGATCGAGCCGCCGCCGCCGGTCACGACGACGCGGGCGCCGGCGAGGAAGCGTTCGAGCCGCGGCCGGTCGATGGCGACGGTCGGGCGCAGGAGCAGATCCTCGATCTCCAGCGGCGCGAGTTCGGCGTCGCGCATCCCCTCGCCGAGGCTGGTGACGCGGGCGAGCGGCAGGCCGAGCCGCCGGGCGCGGGCGATCAGGTCGTCGGGCTCGGATTCGGGGGCCAGCGCGCTCGGCGTCGCCACGAGCCGGCGCACCGGCAGGC
>NZ_BPRD01000728.1 GCF_022179745.1 Methylorubrum podarium | reverse complement strand
GCGCCGTCCACAGGCTGCGCCGAACCCGCGTCTCACCTGTATCCGTCGGCGGTTTCGTCGTAGACGTGTCGCCGCGAGCCGTTCGACCGAGCTTTCGCGAGATAGGGAGTAGGCGGGCCGGCCCCCGGCACGCAACGGTGCGTGGACCTCAGCGTGACACCCATGAAGATCCTCGGCATCGAGACCACCTGCGACGAGACCGCCGCCGCCGTCGTGACCCTCGGTGAGGACGAGCGCGGACGGATCCTCGCCAACGAGGTGCTGAGCCAGATCGCCGAGCACGCGGCCTATGGCGGGGTCGTGCCCGAGATCGCCGCCCGCGCCCATGTCGAGGTACTCGACCGGTTGATCGCCCGCGCGCTGCAGCGGGCGGGCACCCCCTTGCCCGAGATCGATGGGATCGCGGTCGCCGCGGGGCCCGGCCTGATCGGCGGCGTGCTGATCGGCCTCGTGACGGCCAAGACCCTCGCCCTCGTCGCGCGCAAGCCGCTTCTCGCCGTCAACCACCTCGAGGCGCACGCGCTGACGCCGCGGCTCACCGACGGGCTCGCCTTCCCCTACCTGCTGCTGCTCGCCTCCGGCGGGCACACGCAGCTCGTCGCGGTGAAGGGTGTCGGCGACTACGTCCGGCTCGGCACCACCATCGACGACGCGATCGGCGAGGCCTTCGACAAGGTCGCCAAGCTCCTGGGGCTCGGCTATCCCGGCGGTCCTGAGGTGGAGCGGCAGGCGCAAGGGGGCGACCCGGAGCGCTTCGCGCTGCCCCGGCCGATGCTGGGGCGGCGGCAGGCGGATTTTTCGCTGTCGGGCCTCAAGACCGCCCTGCGCATCGAGGCCGAGCGGCTCGAACCGCTCGCCTCGCAGGACGTGGCGGATCTCTGCGCGAGCTTCCAGGCGGCGGTGGTGGACGTGGTGGTGGACCGCGTGCGCGTGGCCCTGCGCGCCTTCGCCGGCGTGGCCGGGCATCCGACGGCGCTCGTCGCCGCCGGCGGCGTGGCGGCCAACGGGGCGATCCGCCGGGC
>NZ_BPRD01000727.1 GCF_022179745.1 Methylorubrum podarium | reverse complement strand
TATCGGCTGATGTTAAGGTTGTAGTTATTAGCCGCCATCTCGGCCATGGGCACGACGCGGGCGAGCCGCTCCACGTCTGCGTACTGGTGATACGCCTTTGCGAGTCGAGCCACGTCGGCGTCTGACAGATGATTCTGCGCCTTGCCCTCGTCGTACTGCTCGACGCCGTTAACGACGAGCACCTTGCCCTTCCGCGTGGCCGGCTTCGCCTTGCGGATTATAAGGATGCAGGCAGGAATTCCGGCCCCATAGAACAGGTTCGGCGCGAGCCCGATCACCGCATCGATAAGGTCTCTTTTGAGCAGACCCTCGCGGATGCGGCCCTCGGCTCCGCCTCGGAACAGCACACCGTGCGGCAGCACGACGCCGAGCATCCCGTCCTGCTTCAGGCTGGCCACCATGTGTTGGACGAAGGCGAGATCGCCGTAGGACTTCGGCGGGCAGCCGAACTGGTCGCGTCCGTAGGGATCGCCGTTCAACCAGACCTCGTAGCCCCAGTTTTTGAGCGAGAACGGCGGATTGGCGAGCACACGGTCAAAGGTGCGGATGGCCTTCGAGCCCTCATCGATGACGTGCTTGGGGTTCAGCAGCGTGTCCCCGCGCGCGATCGACGCGTCGTCGATGTCGTGCAGGAAAAGGTTCATCTGGCTGATGGCCCAGGTGTTGAGGTTCTTCTCCTGGCCGAAGAGCGACAGGCTCTTCGGGTTCTTGCTTTGCCGCTCCAAGTGATGGACGGCTTCGAGGAGCATGCCTCCTGACCCGCACGTTGGGTCGTAAATGCTCATGCCTTCCTCGGGCCGGAGGCACTCGACGATCAGCCGCACCACCATCTTCGGAGTGTAGAACTCGCCGCCCTTCTTGCCGGCGTCGTCGGCGAACTGCGCGATCAGATACTCATACGCCTGCCCAAGCACGTCCGCTTCAGCATCGACGTTGCGCAGCCGGTAGGTCTCGAAATGCTGAAGCAGCTTCTCCAGCGCCGCATCAGGGAAGCGCTCCTTGTTGTTGAAATCTACATCCTGAAAGATGCCGCGCAGCCGATGATTCGCATCCTCAATCGCGTGAAAGGCAGCGTTCAGGTGTTCACCGATGTTGGTGGTGTGTCTGCGAATGTCCTTCCAGAATCGGCCTTGTGGGATGTGAAAGCGATGTTCATCTGGGTCCGCGGCAAGTTCAGCGCTGCCATAACGCTTTAGCCTATCCTCATATTCTTCCTGCCAAACGTCACACAGGCGTTTGGCAGGAAGAATA
>NZ_BPRD01000726.1 GCF_022179745.1 Methylorubrum podarium | reverse complement strand
GCCCGGCAGCACCGACGACAGGCATAGGGTCAGTGCTCTCCGGGATGGCCCTGGGGGCCATCGGTTCCCACGTCATCTCGGTCAGCGGCTGTGCTTTTGCTCCTCAGGAGCAGGCCGATTGCTCCGAGCCTAGCCGCCCGGCAAACGTCGTGAATGCCCTTCACGGGCTGCTTGGTACGGACCGAAGCCGACGCCCTGGACACCTGCCCGTACCGACGGAGCATTCGCAACGGGGACTGGGACGACAAGGTCGGAGGTGGCGCTCGCGGATATCGCAAGTCAGGTGGCGGTTCCGCGGCGTCGTAACGCGCCATACCGCTTCCGCATCGACCTTTGAGGTTCATTGAGAACGGAAACGGTCTCTTGCAACTGGACAGGCTACCTTCGGCACCGCGTGCGGCCGCGATGCCCTTTCGTCCCGTCGGTCGCCGCACATGGCGACGAGTTCCGGATCGGCCTCCGGTATTGCAGTTGTATATATCTGCGGTATAATTAGAGACTTCACCCACGTTTCGTCGATGCGGCGCGGCCGTCCCAGAAGGGGCGGCCGACGCGCGTTTCTCGTACGCCAGCCGCCATGCGCGATCCAGGGGTAATTTCAATGGAACAGGGGGAGCGAACGATGTCGTTCGGCATCCAGAGGTTTCGGGGCGAATCGTCCAGTTCAGGACGGCCGCTCACGGTCTTAGACGCATTGTTCGAGGGCTTGGTGGGGATGGCCGCCGAACGGTCGGACGCCCAAAGGCTGGTCGCGCGCGGACAGAATAGGAAAGTTGCCGGTCGGGACTTGTACGCGGGCGACCTGGAATTAGATGTCGCCGTGACGCGAAATGCTCCGGCCAGGATGCGAAATTCACGTCGCGATGGTGCAGCGGAGACCCGGCCCCGTGGACGGGAGAGACGAAAATCACGGCCAAGCGCCCGAAGTCGCTTGTCGGCGGGAGCGAGCCGAAGCGTACGTGGCGTCGCGCGGCATGGATTCGAACGCCGGTCGCTACCGGGATGCCTGGAAGGATGACCGCTTGCGACCCGGCCAGGTGCGTCGAGGAGAACGTGACGGTCTCGGGCGGAGTCAAAGGAAAGCCATCCGGCGCACCGAGATGGACGTAAAGCGAACCCGCGCACGTCCCGGCTATCGCGTCCTCAG
>NZ_BPRD01000725.1 GCF_022179745.1 Methylorubrum podarium | reverse complement strand
GGCGCGCGGCCGAGAGCGGCAGGGTGAGGATCAGCGACGTGCCGTGCGGCCGGCGGCGGACGAGTTGAACCTGCCCGTGCAGGGAGCGGGCGACCTCGGCGACCACCGAGAGGCCCATCCCGCGGCCCGACAGCGCATCGACCGCCCCGGCGGTGGAGAAGCCCGGCTCGAACGGCAGCGCGAGCAGCGCCTCGGCGTCGAGGGTCTCGCCCGGCGCGATCAGCCCGCGCGCGCGGCCTGTTTGCTCGATGGCGGCGAGATCCGGCCCCCGCCCGTCGTCGTGGATGCCGAGGACGAGCCGTCCGCCCTGGGCCTCGACGGTGAGGCCGATCGCGAGGGAGGCGGGCTTGCCCTGCCGTTGCCGGACCTCCGGGCGCTCCGCGCCGTGGCTCAGCGCGTTGCGCAGGGCGTGCAGCACCGGGTCCTTGAGGGCCTGGAGCATCGCCCGGTCCACCGGCAGGTCGAGCCCGCGGGTGGTGACCTCGACCTCCTGCCCGTCGCCGCGTGCCATGTCGCGCACCGCGCGGGCGAGGCCGCCGAACACCGTCTCGGCGGGCACCAGCGCGAGGCGTTCGGTCTCCTCCCGCAGCCGGCGGGCGGCCGTCTCGACGGAGAGGATGGCCGCCTTGTGCCCCTGGGCGAGGTCAGCGGCTTCGCGGGCCAAGGCCGCCAACCCGGTCTCGATCTCGGCGAGGGCCCGGCGCAGAGCCGCCGTCTCGGACTCGTTGGCGCCACCGGAGCCCGAAACCGGAGCGCGGCGGCCGGCCTCGGTGCGGCGCCGGAGCGCAGACGCGTTCGCCGAGAGCCGCGCGATGCGTTCGGCGACGACGCCCTGCCCCGGCAGGGCCGCCCAGAGGCCGTGGCTCGCCCGCGACAGCGACTCCACCGCCGCGGCGGGGACGCGCAGCACCGCCGCCTGGGCGGGCTCGCCGGCCGGGTCGGGCGCGGCGGCCGGAGCCGCGGCTTGCGAAGCGGCCGGAGTAGCGGATGGGGGAACCGGTTCGGCCGGCGCCGGGGCAGCCTTCGCGTCGGGATCGAGGCAGGCGTTCAGCGCCGCCAGCGCGTCCTCGGGCATGCTCGCCGATCCGCCCGCGCTCGCCGCGACGTAGGCCTCGATCCGGTCGAGGGCGAGATGGGTCGCGGCCCGCGCCGCGCGGTCGAGGGGGCGCTGTCCGGCGCTGATGCGCTCGAACAGGGTCTCGAGTTGGTGCGAGACCGCCTCCACCGGGGGCAGGTCGACGGCGCGGGCGGCGCCCTTCAGGCTGTGGGCCCGGCGGAACACGTCGTGCCAATCGACCGGACCGTCCGCGGCAAGTGCGGCACGGATCGCGTCGAGATGCTCGCGGTGCTCGATCTCGAAGGCGGCGAGGAGCTGCTGGCGGATATCCATGCGGCGGAGCGCTCGTCCGGGCCGCTAGAGCCGGTAGCGCTCGGCCAGCGCCATCAGCCCCTGCGCCAGCTCCGTGAGGTTCGCCGAGGCGGTCTCGACCTCGCGGGTGCCGGCGGCCGTCTGCTGGCTCGCCTGCCGGATGTTCTGCAGCGCGCCCATCACCTGCTCGATGCCGAGCTGCTGCTGGTTGGTCGAGGCCACGATCTGCTGGAAGGTCTGCACGCCCTCCTCCACCCGCGCGGCCATCTCCTCGATGGTGCGGACGGTGGAATCGGTGCGGGTCTTGCCGGCGGCGGCCCGCTTCACCGCCTCCTCGGTGAGCATCACCGAGGCGTTGATGCCGCGCTGGATCTCCCCGAGGATGCCGCGCACCTGGGCGGTGGCGCCCTTCGCCTGGTCGGCGAGCAGCTTCATCTCGGAGGCGACGACGGCGAAGCTGCGCCCGCTCTCGCCCGCCGCCGCCGCCTCGATGGCGGCGTTGAGGGCGAGCAGGTGGGTGCGCTCGGAGATGTCGTTGACGGTGACGATGATCTCGCCGATCGCCTGGGTCCGCTCGCTGAGCGCGACGATGTTGCCGGCGACCGCCTCGCCCTGC
>NZ_BPRD01000724.1 GCF_022179745.1 Methylorubrum podarium | reverse complement strand
CCGGCCGCCTGCGCCGCCCCGCCTTCGAGGCGCCGACGGCGTTGCGCGGCTCCGGCGCCTTCTCCGCCCCCGCCCCGCTCGGCAGCGGCGCCGGGACCAGTCCGGCGCCCGCCGCCGAGGGCGCGGGCGAGGAGCCGTCGGTGGCGCGCCTGCCGCGCTTCCGCAGCGCGCCGAGCCTGCCCGGCTCCGCCTCGGCACAGGGCACCCCGGCCCGGCCCTCGGTCCTGCGCCTGCGCGCCGCGCCCCCGCGCCGGATCGGCTCGGCGACCCGCCAGATCACGCAGACGCGCACGCAGCAGACGGTGACGGACCTGCGCCTCACGCCAGTGATCCAGACGCCGGTCTCCGGCGTGCCGCTGCCGACGCCGATCCTCGGGCTCGGCCTGCCGAACGCCACCGGGCTCCTGCTCGGCACGGCGTTGCGCCGGCCGATCCCCCCCGACACGGCCTACGCGCCGCTCGGCATCCGGCTCGGCACCTTCACCCTGCGGCTCGCCGATTCCGGCATCGACATCAAGACGATCGGCCTGTTCAGCTACGTCGCGCTGCCCTACTCGCTGAAGTTCCTCTGGGCGCCCTCGATCGACCGGGTCGACGTGCCGTTCCTCGCGGCCCGCCTCGGCCGCAAGCGCGCCTGGATGGTGACGACGCAGATCGCCACCGCCCTGGCGCTGGTGCTGATGGCCTTCGCCGACCCGAAGGAGCAGCTCGCGCTGCTGGGGGTCGGCGCCTTCCTCGTCGCCTTCTGCGCCGCCACCCAGGACGTGGTGATCGACGGCTGGCGCATCGAGGCGGCCGGCACCGACCTGCAGGGCATGATGGCCGCCACCTCGAATCTCGGCTACCGGTTCGGCCTGATCCTGGCCGGGGCCGGCGCGCTCTACGTCGCGGCCTATGGCGGCTGGACGATGGCCTATCTCTCGATGGCCGCGCTGATGGGCGTCGGCCTGATCGCGGCGCTCCTGGCCACGCCCTACGACCGGCCGCGGGAGGCGGCCTCGGGCAAGCGCGACCTGCCGGCCGCCGTGCGCCGCGCGGTGCTGGAACCGCTGACCGACCTCCATGCCCGGATGGGCAACGCCCTGTTCGCGGTGCTGGCCCTCGTCGCCCTCTACCGGATGCCGGACTTCGTCTCCGGCGTGATGGCCAACCCGCTCTACATCACCCTCGGCTACGGCAAGGCGGAGATCGCCACCATCGTCAAGCTGTTCGGCATCTGGGTCGGGATCGCCGGCGGCTTCGCGGGCGGCTGGTCGATTGCCCGGCTCGGGATGTTCCCCACCCTGGTGATCGGCGCCTTCATCGCCGCCGCCTCGCACCTCTCGCTGGCGTGGCTGGCGCTCGGCGAGCCCGAGCAGTGGCGGCTCGCCGTCGCGGTGTCGATCGAGAGCCTGTGCGGCTCCTTCGCCGGCATCGCCCTGATCGCCTACATGTCGAGCCTGACCACGCCGGGATTCGCGGCCACGCAATACGCCCTGTTCTCCTCGCTCTACGCCCTGCCGGGCAAGCTGGTCGCCGGCACCTCCGGCTTCGTGGTGGCGGCCTACGGCTTCCCGACCTTCTTCGCGATGACGGCGGCGGTCGGCATTCCCGTGGTCGCCCTGTGCTTCGCCGTGGGCCGCATCCCGCAGCGCACGGCACCGCCGGAGGCCGCGCCTGAGCCCGCACCGGCACCCGCATCCGAACCCGCACCCGAGACCCGACCGGGGAACCCAACCGGCCCCGTCGGTCTTGGCTCAGCCGGGGGTCTTGGCTCAGCCGAAGGTGTTGCCTCAACCGAAGGTCTTGCCGCGACCGAAGCCAGCCCCGAGATGTCGCCAAAAGCCGCGAGGGCGCAGACGTGAACGACCTTGCCGTTGTCGGAGAAACCCTGCCGGTCCCGGTCGATCCGCCGGCCGGAAGGCCCCTGTCGGAGGACGACCGCGCCGTGTTGCGGCGCGCGGTGGCCGTGCTGGAGAAGCCGGGGCTCGCCGCGCGGCT
>NZ_BPRD01000723.1 GCF_022179745.1 Methylorubrum podarium | reverse complement strand
CGCCGGCGCCTCTGGGCGCGGTGGCGAGTGCGGCTTGAACCGCTCCGTGGTGACGAGCACGACAAGCGTCGTTCCTCCTACGGCCAGAGCAGCCAGGGAGGTCTCGGGCAGGTGTTGCACGAGGCTCGCGAAGTCTACGAAGAAGGATTGTTTGGTAACGTGCAGTCCCAGAAGCTTGGGGGCCTGGTCTAGCAGAATGACGACGCCAATTCCGGCCTTGAATCCTGTCAACACCGGCACGGAGATGAAGCTTGCCACGAAGCCGAGCTTCATCAGCCTCGCCGCGAGGAGGAAAGCACCGACGAGGGCCGTCAGCGTCGCCGTCGCGGCGGCAAGCTTCGCCGGATCGCCATCGGGTGCCACGCTGCCGAGTTCAGCCCCCGTCAGGATCGCCAGGGTCGTCGTCGAACTGACGCTGAGGACGCGCGACGAGCCCAAAAATCCGTAGATGGCCGCCGGAACGAAGGCGGTGTAGAGGCCGACCGCCACCGGCAATCCGGCTACGGTGGCGAAGGCCATCGCTTTGGGCAGGACCACGGCAGCGGCCGTGAGGCCAGCCACTCCATCGCGGCCGAGATCAGGTCGCACCTCGTTCCAATACGTTCGTATCGATGTGCCGAAGTCTTTCATCGAAACTCCCTTGCAGTCAGAGCAGGGAAGAACCGATGTTAACACTGTTTTGACGGATAGTGCGGATCGATCACGCAACGATGCGACCTGGCCGTTGCCGTGGACTGGTCGAATCGTGAGGCTAAGGCAAAGGTGCGGTGTCGGCCCGCCGAGATGCCGGGTCCGGGAATATGCCGGGCGCGGGCGGGTGGCCCCCCGAGCCTCCCAGGCGCCGGCTGCTTGTTCTGCGCCATCCGGTACGCAAGACTAGGCCGATGCCGGCGGGAGCGCCCCGATCCGAGGGGGCGCTCGTTCACCTTCCGGTTTCCCAGACTTGGGCGGCAGAGGCAGCTCGACCCTCTATCAGAGGTCGTCGGGTGAGAGGGTGTCCGTGCCTCCCCAACCCGGCACACCGGTTTCGTCCCACCGTCGTCCTGGCGGGCCGCCGCCTATGAACCGGCATCCAAGCCGTAAAGGGCGAGCCTCGCCTCGCTTTCCCGAGTTGCAGAGATTTTGCCGAATTCGAAATTCAACGTCGCATTACGTCCTCTCCAATCAAGCGACGTCCTCAGCACAGCGCTACCGTTCAGGGTCCATAACCTGCACGGACTCACGCCATGAACATGATGATTGTGGTTCCATGTATTGTTGCGGCTTGCC
>NZ_BPRD01000722.1 GCF_022179745.1 Methylorubrum podarium | reverse complement strand
TTGCCCGTCACCGTGCCGGAATTGTAGGCCGCCGTGGCGTAGCCGCCGGTCTCGGGCAGGCCCTGCGGCTCGTCCATGATCGTCAGGAACAGGTATTTCGGCTTGTCCATGGGGGCCGCGGCCATGAAGGTCGTGAACAGGCGGTTCTTGGCGTAGCGCCCGTTGATGACCTTCTCCGCCGTGCCGGTCTTGCCGCCGACGTAGTAGAGCGGGATCGAGGCCTTCTTGGCCGAGCCCTCGGTGGCGTTGAGGCGCATGATGAAGCGCATCGCCTCGCTTGCCTCCGGCTTGAGCACGTGGCTGGCCTTGGCCCGCGCGGTCGGCTCGTCGGTCTTGAGGAAGGTCGGCGTCATCAGGTCGCCGCCGTTGACGATCGCCGCCACCGCCGCCGCCGCCTGGATCGGCGCCACCGCGATGCCGTGGCCGAAGGCGATGGTGATGGTGTTGATCTCGGCCCAGCGCGGCGGAAGGATCGGCGCGGCCGATTCCGGCAGCTCGGTGCGCATCCGGTCGAGCAGGCCCATCTTCTTGAGGAAGGCGCGGTGGCCGGGCACGCCGACGCCGAGCGCCATCTTGGCCGAACCGATGTTGGAGGAGTGGGTGAACACCTCCGGCATGGTCAGCACCCGGCCGGTGGCATGGTAGTCGTGGATCTTCTGCCGGCCCCAGTGCAGCACGCCGCCGCGGGTGTCGAAGGTCGAGTTCACATTGTATTTGCCGGAATCGAGCGCCATGGCGAGCGTCATCGCCTTGAAGGTCGAGCCCATCTCGTAGACGCCGACATTCATCCGGTTGATGCGGTCGTCCGAGAGCGCGTCCTTCGGCTCGTTCGGGTCGAAATCCGGGTAGGAGGCGAGCGCGACGACCTCGCCCGTCGTCACGTCGAGGATCATCGAGGCGCCGGCCTTGGCCTTGAACTTCTCGACGCCCTTCACGAGCTCGTCGCGCACGGCGAACTGGGCGCGCAGGTCGAGGGAGAGCTGGATCGGCGAGAGGTCGGTCTGCTTGGCGACGAGGCCGAACTCGTTGAGCGCCTTGTTGCCGCGGTTGTCGATGTACTTCTCGATTCCCGCGATGCCGATATTGTCGAGGTTCGTCGCGCCGATGATGTGCGCGGCGGCGACGCCGTTCGGGTAGACGCGCTTGTGATCGGGCAGGAAGCCGACGCCGGGGATGCCGAGGCGATGCACTTCGAGCTGCTGCTTCGGCGTGATCTCGCGCTTGATCCAGACGAAGCCCTTCTTCGACGACAGCTTGGCGCGCAGCTCGGCCGCGTTCAGCTCGGGCAGCACCGCGGTCAGCAGCTCGACCGCCTCGTCGGTGTCGAAGGTGCGCGCCATCCGCTTCGGTTCGGCGAAGACCGAGACGGTGCGGATGTCGGTGGCCAGGATCTCGCCGTTGCGGTCGATGATGTCCGGGCGGATGGTGGTGGTGGCGGCGGCCGCGACCCGGTGCTCGTCGCTAGTGCTGGCGGGCGTCGCCGCCATCACGATCAGCCGCACGCCGATCGTGACGAACACCGCCGTGAAGGCGAGGCCGACCAGCGCCACGCGGGCGTGCGAGCGCTCGATCGCGAGGCGGAACATCATCCGGGCGAGCCGGGTCAGCGCCGAGG
>NZ_BPRD01000721.1 GCF_022179745.1 Methylorubrum podarium | reverse complement strand
CTCGATGATGCTCATCATGTTGGTGACGTGCTGAATACTTTCCCTGCTCAGTGCTTCCCGTCCAGCGGTGGGATGCAGGATTTCCAGGTTGACAAACCCGCCGAAACCGTAGTGACCTGAAATCGGTATCGGCGCCAAGCCGAACAGATTTCGAAAGCCGAGTGTCTGACCTCCCTGCTGGACTAGGTAGAGTCCGCCTCGCAGAGAGTTTCCACTAAGCGTCAGGTTTGTGAGCCGGGCACGTACGCGCGCCTGGGAATTGACAGCGGTTTCCAGCCTCCCGGAATAGTTGCCACCGGACACGTTGCGAGTAGCGACTACTTCGAATGTTGAGTCGCCTGCTCCGAGCACATTGTCGAATGTGTCCTGACTGATGAGCGTCTCGTTGACGAACACCGGCACGGGCAGAAAGCGCACATACTGGCGGAGGTAATCACAGGTTGTCTTCTCATCGATAGCAAACGACGGATCGAGCTCCGCCGTGACAATTGTTCCAGGGCTGCGTGAGTCGGCGACCCGCTCGAAAGTGATGCACTCCTGCGCGATTTTCAGGTCCTCACGTCGCGCGCCGCTGACAAGTGTCTCAGCCGCATCGATGTGGCGCGTTTCAACCTTCAAGGATGTGCACACGCCGAAATTGGCGAGCGCGCCAATGCCGAAGGTTCCGATGACGCCAGACTTTTGCGCAAGCTCCGACCGTTTGCCGCTTGACCCTGCCTTCCAGAAGTTCTGGCGTAAGACATCCTCTGTCATACCGATGCCGTCGTCTTCAACGCGGAGAATGCCGTTGCCGACGGTGACCTGTATTCGGCGCTCTTCGACGTTCAGGTTCTGCGCGGTGCAGCGCATAAGGATGGCGTCGTATGCGTTCTGGACGTTCTCGCGGAGTATCGCCTTCGGTGAATCATAAATCTCCGCCGAAAGAATTTGGAGAATTCTGCTCGTTTCCACGTCGAACAGTATGCGGCCGGTTTCGGTCATGACAGCCTCCGGGCATACTTGGTTCGAACCTCGATGAGAGCCGGATCGGATGTGCCGGCGACAAGCGGAAGTGTAAGGACTTCGCCTAATCTCACCTTCTGCTTTTCAGCCCACAGCGCGTCCATCAGAATAAGGGCTTCGATCTCACTGGTCGGCGGATCGAAGAACTTGATGACCGCCGCCATGTCGTCCAAGTGCCCAAGGCACTCTAGGAGTAGACGTCGCGCGAGAGGCTCGCGTTCGATATGAGGGATAAGAAGCTCCGCCGCATCTTTGAAGTGCTTGCCATCGAATAGTTGCTGAGCATCTATCAAGATAGTTATGTTTGAGCGTTTACCGGCTAACGGAGCGGGCGGCGGCTCAAATGTAAACTCGTGAAAAGTCGCTGCCGTCGCCGGCAGAGGACGCGGTCCCCAGATCGGTAATTGAAGATTATCGTTCTGCATCTCCCGCAGGTGCAAGCGGCCCTTCCGACCCTCTACGTCGATTTCGACAACGTTGTAAGCACGGCGAAAACCGAAGGCAGCCCCGCCGCAGAGCGTTCCGGCGCTAATCACGGTAATGCGGCGATCAGGACCGTGCCGGAAGCGCGTATCAAGAAACTCTGGCTTGTGCTGGTGCCCATGGAAGCCAAGGCTGAACTCACGGTCGATGAGGTTCTGTACGATGTCCGCGTCCATATAGTCGGACATCGAAGGCGAACCCTCCGTGTTGTGGTGCCAGGTCGCCACCCGCAGCCGGCCGTCGAACGATCTGTCTCTCAAGTGCAGTCCGGCACTTCCGATGCAGTCGGGATGAATTGCGCCCTGCCGATTGAGAAGGTCGTTGTTATGGCAGCTCGAAAACGCCACTACGGTCATCCCGAATGCCGGGTAGTCAAAGAAGTCGAGCTGCTTAGACGAGTCGGTAG
>NZ_BPRD01000720.1 GCF_022179745.1 Methylorubrum podarium | reverse complement strand
CATCGCCCGTGCCCTCGACCGTGCCGTGCGAGGTGATTGGCTTCGCCGGCGACCGCGCCCTCGCCATGCCGTTCGGCTCCCTGGAAGGCGTGCGCCGCGGCTGCCCGGCCCTGGTGCGGGACGAAGCGGCGGGCTCGATCCGCCCCTCCGCCGCCTGGCTCGGGCGCACCGTCGACGCCCTCGGGCGCCCGATCGACGGGCTCGGCCCCCTCGCGCAGGGGCCGGCGATCTATCCCCTGCGCGCCGATCCCCCGCCCGCGCACGGGCGGAAACGGGTCGGGCCGCCGCTCGATCTGGGCGTGCGCTGCATCAACACCTTCCTCACCATGTGCCGCGGGCAGCGCATGGGCATCTTCGCCGGCTCGGGCGTCGGCAAGTCGGTGTTGCTCTCGATGCTCGCCCGCTACACCGCCGCCGACGTGGCGGTGATCGGCCTCGTCGGCGAGCGCGGGCGCGAGGTGCAGGAATTCCTGCAGGACGACCTCGGTGCGGCGGGCCTCGCCCGTTCGGTCGTGGTGGTGGCGACCTCCGACGAGCCGGTGCTGATGCGCCGCAACGCCGCCTACGTGACGCTGGCGATCGCCGAGTATTTCCGCGATCAGGGCGCGCAGGTGCTGTGCATGATCGACTCGATTACGCGCTTCGCCATGGCCCAGCGCGACATCGGCCTCGCCGGCGGCGAACCGCCCACCGCCAAGGGCTACACCCCCACCGTCTTCTCCGAACTGCCGCGCCTTCTCGAGCGGGCGGGGCCCGGCACGGGGGAGGGGGCGATCTCCGGTCTGTTCACCGTGCTGGTGGAGGGCGACGACCACAACGAGCCGGTGGCGGACGCGGTGCGCGGCATCCTCGACGGGCACATCGTCATGGAGCGCCGCATCGCCGAGCAGGGCCGCTATCCGGCGATCAACGTGCTGCGCTCGGTCTCGCGCACCATGCCGCGGGCCTGCGACCCGGCGCATCTTCCCACGGTCCGCCGGGCGCGAAAGGTCCTCGCGACCTATGCCGACATGGAGGAACTGATCCGGCTCGGGGCCTACCGCGCCGGCTCCTCGCCGGAAGTGGACGAGGCGGTGGCCTTGATGCCCGATCTGACGGCTTTTCTGGGGCAGGGTAAGGAAGAAGCAACCTCCATCGGCGAGGGTTACGCCCGGTTGGCCGCCATCGTCGGCGGCGGGTGAGGCGGCTTCGAAAGCGCGTCGGGTGACGGTCCGGAAGGATTGCCGCGCCGATCGAGCCGCTTTCCAGCGTAGCGTGGAGTGGATGGCCCGACATGAAATCGCGTGACACGCTGATCCGGCTGCGTCGGTTCCAGGTGGACGAGAAGCGCCGCCGGGTCGCCCAGATCGAGATGATGATGGCCGACTTCAACCGCATGGCGGCCGAGCTCGACCGCGAGGTCGCGCAGGAAGAGGCCCGCGCCGGCATCTCCGACCCGGCCCATTTCGCCTACCCGACCTACGCCCGCGCGGCCACCGGCCGCCGGGACAACATGCGCCAGTCGGCCGCCGCCCTGGAGGGTCAGCTCGCCGAGGCCAAGGCCGAGCTGGGCGAGGCGTTCGAGGA
>NZ_BPRD01000719.1 GCF_022179745.1 Methylorubrum podarium | reverse complement strand
GTAAGGCGGCCGCCCCGTTGGCCGACGGGGCGGCCGCCTTACGCTGGCAAGCGGGAGCGGATCAGGCCTTCGCCTCGCCGTACAGCTTCTCGACGTACTCCCAGTTCACGAGGTTCTCGACGAACGCCTTGAGATAGTCGGGGCGGCGGTTGCGGTAGTCGATGTAGTAGGAGTGCTCCCACACGTCGACGCCGAGGATCGGGGTGGCGCCGTGGACGAGCGGGTTCTCGCCGTTCGGGGTCTTCAGGATGGCGAGCTTGCCGTCCTTGACCGCGAGCCAGGCCCAGCCCGAGCCGAACTGGCCGACGCCGGCCTGGATGAAGTCGGCCTTGAACTTCTCGTAGCCGCCGAGATCCTCGTCGATCTTCTTGGCGAGCTCGGCCGGGGGCTGGCCGCCGCCGTTGGGCTTCATCCAGTTCCAGAAATGGAGGTGGTTGTAGTGCTGGCCGGCGTTGTTGAAGAGCGCCTGGTTGGTGTTGTAGCTCGCCTTGACGATCTCCTCGACGCTCTTGCCCGCGAGATCGGTCCCCTCCAGCAGCTTGTTGCCGGTGTCGACATAGGCCTTGTGGTGCTTGTCGTGGTGGAACTCGAGGGTTTCCTTCGACATGTAGGGGCCCAGCGCGTCGTAGGCGTAGGGCAGCTCGGGCAGGGTGAACGTCATGCGTGTCTCCTGGGTTGTCCGGGTCTCGCGGGGAGCGAAGGCGGAGCGCGCGGGCGGTTTGCGGCGCGCGGCCGGCGAGGTGACGGGCGGGTAGGTAAGTCGGTGGACCGGGCTCGGCAACGCCGCCGGCGCCGGATCCGCGCGCATGTCACCGGAGAGAGCGCGGCATCCACCGTTTTGCGCAGGGTGCCGGCCCCCGAAGGCTCCCGGCACCGCGCGGAAAGACCTTCGGCCGGGACTCGGCTGTGCATGGAGCGACGGAAAGGCCGGTTTCCAGAGAGGACCGGGCCGTGCGATTTTGCAATGCGCGGGCGGGGGGTTATCTTGTAACCGTCACGCCGCCCGCGACAGTCACGTCGAGAGTACCATGGTCGTCGCGCTGCTCGCGCTCAGTTCCGTCATGATCCTCGGTGGCATCGCCGCCG
>NZ_BPRD01000718.1 GCF_022179745.1 Methylorubrum podarium | reverse complement strand
GGCCGAGGCACTGGCGGCGGCCGAGCTGCCGCCGGAGCGGTTCCTGGCGCTGCGGCCGGGACAGGTTTGGGGGGGGTAGGGGCAGCCGGTCCGATGATCGGGATCAGCCGTTCACTTGGCTCCGTCCTGCGTAATCTTTCGATTTGTCGGCTTGCGCGCCGCCATCGTCATCCCCGCCGAGGCGGCGACGATGCAGCCGATGGCGGCCACCTGCAGCAGGGTCAGCTGCTCGCCGAGCAGGGCGAGGGCGGCGACCGCCGCCACCGCCGGTTCCAGGCTCATCAGCACGCCGAAGGCCGGGCGGGGCAGGCGAGTGAGGGCGAACATCTCAAGCGAGTAGGGCAGGGCGCTCGACAGCACGGCGATGACGAGGCCGGTCGCCAGGGTCGCCGGCGTGAACAGATCCGCTCCGCCCTCGGCGAGGCCGACGGGCGCGACCACGAGGGCAGCGACCAGCATGCCGAGGGAGACCGCCCGCCCGCCGCCGGACCGGCCGGCGCGCTGGCCGAAGACGATGTAGCCGGCCCAGCACAGGCCCGCCGCGAGCGCCAAGGCGGCCCCCGTCGGGTCGAGGCTGGCGGTGTCGCCGAGCGGCAGCAGCAGACCGAGCCCGAGCACCGCGAGGCCGATCCAGGCGAAGTCGAGGGTTCGGCGCGAGCCGGCCAGTGCCACGGCGAGCGGGCCGGTGAACTCGATGGCCACCGCGATCCCGAGCGGGATCGTGCGCAGGGCCAGATAGAACAGCAGGTTCATGAGCCCGAGCGCCGCGCCGTAGAGCACGGTCGCGCCCACCTCGCCGCGCTCCGGGCCGCGCCGCCACGGCCGCCAGACCGCGAGCAGGATCAGCGCCGAGAAGCCGACGCGCAACGCCGTGACGCCCGCGGCGCCGACCACGGGAAACAGGCTCTTGGCCAGCGCCGCGCCGCTCTGGATCGAGATCATCCCCGCGACCAAAGCGAGGATGGGCAGGGCGATGGCGGACGCCTCCGGCCGTTCCCGCACGATCAGCGCGCGGTCAGAGGATGAAGCGGCTGAGATCCGTGTTGGCGGCGAGATCCGCGACCCGCTCGCGCACGTAGCCAGCATCGATCGGCACCGTCTCGCCGGAGCGGTCGGTGGCGGTGAACGAGATCTCGTCGATCACCCGCTCCAGCACCGTCTGCAGGCGGCGGGCGCCGATATTCTCCACCGAGCCGTTCACCTCCACGGCCACGCGGGCGATCGCGTCGATCGAATCCTCGGTGAAGTCGAGGGTGACGCCTTCGGTCTCCATCAGCGCCACCGTCTGCTTGATCAGGCTCGCCTCCGTGGCGGTGAGGATCTGCTTGAAGTCCTCGACGGTGAGCGGCTGCAGCTCGACGCGGATCGGCAGGCGGCCCTGCAACTCGGGCAGCAGGTCGGACGGCTTCGACACGTGGAAGGCGCCGGACGCGATGAACAGGATGTGGTCGGTCTTCACCGGCCCGTGCTTGGTCGCCACCGTGGTGCCCTCGATCAAGGGCAGCAGGTCGCGCTGGACGCCCTCGCGGGAGACGTCGGCGCCGGAGCGGCCCTCGCGCGCGCAGATCTTGTCGATCTCGTCGAGGAAGACGATGCCGTTGTCCTCGACCTCGCGGATCGCCTCGCGGGTCAGCGCGTCGTCGTCCACGAGCTTGTCGCTCTCCTCGGCGATCAGCGGCGCGTAGGCGTCGGCCACGGTGATACGGCGCGGCTTGCCGCGCTGGCCGCCGAGCGCCTTGCCGAGCATGTCGGAGATGTTGATCGCGCCCATGGAGGCGCCGGGCATGCCGGGAATCTCGAACATCGGCATGCCCTGCGGGCCCGACGGGGCGAGTTCGATCTCGACTTCCTTGTCGTCGAGCTCGCTCGCCCGCAGCTTCTTGCGAAAGCTCTCGCGGGTCGCCTGGCTCGCGGTGGGGCCGACCAGGGCGTCGAGGATGCGCGACTCGGCCGCCGCCTCCGCCTTGGCCTTGACCGCCTTGCGCTTCTCCTCCCGCGTCAGGCCGATGCCGACCTCGACGAGGTCG
>NZ_BPRD01000717.1 GCF_022179745.1 Methylorubrum podarium | reverse complement strand
CCGGCCGCCGCCATCAGCAGGTCGGAGACGAAGCGGTCGTGCCAGGGATGGCCCGCCGGCACTAGGGTCGAGACGCTGTCCCAGAACAGCTCGTCCAGCGCGAGTCCGCCGGCGAAGCCCGGCTCGCCCTTCTTCCACAGATCGAGCGCCTCGACCGATTCGATCAGCGCCGCGAGGTCGGCGGCCTGCGTCTCCGGCAAGATCTTGTCGGGGGCGTAGAGGGCGCGCTGGTCGTGCGCCATCCGCGTGGCGCAATGCGCCTCGTCGATGAGCACGAACACCTCCGGATCGCCCAAATCCGCCCGCAGCAGCCCCACGCGCTCGGGATCGGGGCCGATCTCGAGGTTCTGGCGCTTCAGCTGATCGATCGAGGAGGCGTGGTGGTCGAGCACCACGAGGCGGTGGCGCGCCCCCTCCGCCCGGCCGCGGTTCATCGCGGCGAAGCGGCGCAGAAAGGCGACCGTCGGCTCCTCCAGCCCGAGATCGGTCATCAGCAGCGTCTCGGCGGCGGTCGCGCCGCGCAGGCGCTTCAGCTCGTCCTCCACCACCGGGCCGACATCGGAATAGCGGGCGACATGCACCACCCGGGACACGTCGGCGAAGGCGGCGGCCACCGTCGTGGCACCGTAGCCGTCGAGGTCGTGGTGGGAGACCTGCGTGACGATCATCGGCAGAAATCTCGGTTCAAGGCTGGACAGGAGGCTCGCGGGACGCGAGACGGCGAGCGCCGCCGGCGCGGCGTGCGCGGTCCGAGCCTCTTACGCCGGCCGGCCCCGAAAGGTCCACGGGCCTTCGGCGGCTCCGGCGCCGAGCGGGCGCCACCTCGGGGCGCGCCGCCTCGGCCGGACGGCCGGCGCCGATATCCGGCGAAGGCCGGGCCGATCCGGCAACCTTAACGCCCGGTTCAGGCGTTGAGATCCTATCTGCGACCGTTCTTCACTCCGAGAACCGGCGAGGGCATGACGCAACCGACCGACCTTCCGACCCGCGCCGCGCGGCGGATCGACCCTTGTCCCGATTCCGGTCCCGACGCGTCGCTCGGCCCCTGCCTCGACCGGCGGCGGCTGATCGGCGGGGTCGCGGCCGGCCAGGGGGCGGCCCGGCGCCGTGGCCTCCCGTGCCAGCCGCGCGCGCAGCTGCTCGCAGCCGAGCGCCAGCG
>NZ_BPRD01000716.1 GCF_022179745.1 Methylorubrum podarium | reverse complement strand
CGCCGATGAGCAGCGGGTGGAAGCTGAAGACGGTGCGCAGCCGCTCGTTCCGGATGAAGCGGGCGACCACGTCGTAGACGCTGCGGTGGCCCGAGAGGCGCAGCAGGTCGGGCGCGATCCGCAGCATCGCCCCGACGCTGCCGAACGGGACGTGGCCGAGCCGTTCGAAGCCGACACGGCACACCGCCTCGCTATGGGCCATGAAGCGCTCGTAGCCGGCGACGTCGTCCGGCGCGAATCGGGCGACCTCCGCCCGCATCGCCGCGCGGTCGCCGCTATAGGCGAAGCTTTGGCCGTCCTCGAAGCGGATGCGGTAGAACGGCTGCATCGGCACGAGGGTGACGTCCTCGGCCATTTCCCGCCCGCACAGGCGCCACAGCTCCTCGAAAAGGAAGGGGGCGGTGACGATGGTCGGCCCGGCGTCGAAGGTGAAGCCGTCCTGCCGGTGGACGCGGGCGCGGCCGCCGGGCTGGTCCAACCGCTCCAGCACGGTGACCCGATAACCGCGCGCACCGAGCCGGATCGCCGCCGCCAGCCCGCCGAAGCCGGAGCCGATCACGACCGCGTGCGGCCGGGCATCGGGGCCGGATGTGTCAATCGGCTTGACGGCGAGTGTCAACATACGTTGACACTATGGCCGGGATTCTCGCCAGCGCAAGAGGCGTTTCAGCGTGGCGACGTCTGCGCCGCTCCGGCTTCCGAGAGGACGATCTCGGCGACGCGCTCCGGCGCCTCCTCGTGGGCGAGGTGGCCGAGCCCGCGCAGCAGCTCGACGCGGGCATTCGGCAGGCGCTCGCGCAGGGCGAAGGCGTCGTCCGGCTTGATCGCCTTGTCGTCTCCGCCGACGATCAGCAGCGTGCGGGTGGCGAGCCGCGGCAGGTCGCGGGCGAGCGACGGAAGATCCCAGTTCGCCATCATGCCGAGTGCCCCGGAGACGTGCCCCGCGCGGGTGAAGAGCCGCCGGTAGAGGTCGAGCGCCTGCGGATCGAGGCGCGAGCCGGTGCCGTCGATGAGGCGGCGCACCGCCGCCCGGTCGGCGCTCCAGGCGAAGACCTTCGGGGTGACGGGGTTCAGGAACAGCATCCGGGCGATGCCGGGGAAGAGGAAGCTGGCGACGCCCGGAAACGGGGTCAGCGCGCCGTTGATCGCCACCAACAGGTCGGGCGCGATGCGGCGGTCGAGGCACATCCGCGCGAGAACCGCGGCGCCGGCCGAGTGGCCGATGGCGAGGCGCGGCGTCAGGCCGAGGCCCGCCGCGAGATCGCCCACCGCCTCGGCCATCCCCGGCAGGGAGAGGCGGCGGGCGGGCAGCGGATCGGTGAAGCCGTGGCCCGGCAGATCCGGCGCCACCACGCGAAAACCGTTCTGCGCCAGGAGCGGCGCCAGCCCGCGCCAGGAATGGGTTGCGGCGCCGGTGCCGTGCAGCAGCAGCAGGGCGGGTGCCTCCGGTTCGCCGAATTCCTGCACGTGCCAGCGCAGGCCCGCCGCCTCGACGAATCGGCTCGCGGCGCGGTGCGGCCAGTCGCGGCCGTCGCGCTCCCAATCCGGCCGGTCGTCTTCGAGGAGGGGCAAGAGCAAACCGGGCCTCAGGCTGTGGCGGCGCGCACCGCCGCGCTGACGCTGCCCGCATCCGCGTGGGGGAGCGGACAGTAGCGCGCCTGCGCCGCCTCGGCGAGGCGGCGCGCCCCGTCGGGGCGGGCGCCGGTGTCGATCACCAGGGTGGGCAGCGCCTGCGCCCGCAGCAGGCGGGCGGCGGCGACGGCCTCCTCGCCGGCGAGCGCCCGGCCGCCGAGGCCGGAGCGGGCGACGTTGGCGCGCCCGTCGGTGAGCAGGACGATGACCGGGTTTCCGCCCGCGCGCCGCACGCCGAGGGCGAGGGTCGCGGCGGCGTCGAGCCCGGCGGCGAGCGGCGTGCCGCCCCCGCCCGGCAGGCGCACCCCAAGGTGCGCCTGCCGGGCGGGGGCGGC
>NZ_BPRD01000715.1 GCF_022179745.1 Methylorubrum podarium | reverse complement strand
GGGCAGGGGAGGGGTGGAGATGTCGTTTCCCGAGCGTTCGCCGGCCTCGGTCGCGAAGGAGGGTCGGGAGGCCCGCTACCGGGGCGATCCGGAGAGCGCCAACCCCTATCCGGAGGGTTCGGAGGAACACGCGGTGTGGAAGCGGGCCTGGGAGACGCCCGACGGCGAGGCGGCCGAACGGGAGGCGCCGGACGGCCGCCGGTAACGGGAGGAGGCCCGGCCGATGCAGCCGGAGATGGTGTCACCCGCCGACAACAGCGCCACCGGGAATGCCGGAATCGCGGTGAGGAACGGTTAACCATCTCGGCCGTATCCCGTATCGGAGGCTCCCCGGAACCTTGGCCGACCGATGCCGCACAGCACCCGCCTGCCCCGCACCGGATTTTTCCGCCAGACCGCCGCCCTCGCGCTCGCGGGCGGCCTGATCCTGGCCGCCGGCCCGGCGCCGGCGCAGGATGGCCCGGCCCCTCCGCAGGCCGGCGGCGCGGCGGTGGCGATCGCCGCCGAGACCGCGACGCGGGACGGCACGACGCGGCTCACCCTCACCCTGTCGCGGGCGATCGAGGCGCGCGCCTTCGTGATGGAGCGGCCGGACCGGGCGGTGATCGACCTGCCCGAGGTCAACTTCCAGCTCGACGGGGAGACCGGCAAGATCAGCGGCCGCAAGCGGGACGGCGCCATCGCCTCGTTCCGCTACGGCCTGTTCGCGCCGGGCCGCTCGCGCATCGTGGTCGATCTGACCGGCCCCGCCTTGGTCGAGGCTATCGAGACCACCAAGACCCGCGAGGGCGCGGTGCTCGTCTCGATCCCCTTCCGCAAGGTCGATCGCGACAGCTTCCGCAAGGCGGCGGTGGCGGGCGACCCGAGCCCGGCCGCCTCCGCCAAGGCCCCGCCCGCCCGGGAGACCGCCGACACGCGCCCGCTCATCGTGATCGATGCCGGCCACGGCGGCACCGATCCCGGCGCCATCGCCGCCACCGGCGTGTTCGAGAAGGACATCGTGTTCGGCTTCGCCCGGTCCTTCGCCGAACGCCTGGAACAGAGCGGCCGCTACCGCCTCGTGATGACCCGCGACCGCGACGTGTTCGTGCCGCTGGCCGAGCGGGTACGCATCGCCCGCGAGGCCAGGGCCGACCTGTTCGTCTCGATCCACGCCGATTCGATCTCGGCCGCGCCCCAGGTGAAGGGCGCCACGATCTATACCGGCTCGGAGAAGGCAACCGACAGCGAATCCGCCAAGCTCGCCGAGCGCGAGAACCGGGCCGACGCCGCCGCCGGCACCGAATCCGGCGAGGCGCCGGCGGATGTCGCCGACATCCTCCAGGAACTCACCCTGCGCGAGACCCGCGGCTTCTCGGCGGGCTTCGCCGGCCGGCTGATGGGCCAGCTCTCGCCGGTGATGGAGATGAGCACGAAGCCCCACCGCGAGGCCGGCTTCAAGGTGCTGCGCTCCCCCGACGTGCCCTCCGTGCTGATCGAACTCGGCTACCTGTCGAGCAAGAGCGACCTGGAGAAGCTGCAATCGGAGGAGTGGCGCGCGCGGGTGACGGGATCGATGGCCAAGGCCGTGGACCTGTTCTTCTCCGGCCGGGCCACCCTCTCGC
This sequence comes from Methylorubrum podarium, assembly GCF_022179745.1. Lineage (GTDB taxonomy): Bacteria > Pseudomonadota > Alphaproteobacteria > Rhizobiales > Beijerinckiaceae > Methylobacterium > Methylobacterium podarium. The sequence continues at coordinate 1,944 of NZ_BPRD01000715.1, read as the reverse complement.
GTCCGGCGCCGACCGGAGCGCGCTCCGCCGAGAACGGGAAAAGTGCGATCGCGCTCCGACCCTGAGGAGCCGGATACGGCTCCACGGCGCGGAAAGCGTCGAGCGGAGCGAGAGCCCGAGGAACCGAGATTTTCCGCGGAGGCGGGCGCCGGCGACCGAGGCCGGCAAGGACAAGGGCCATCGCCCCAGTTTCACCATAGAGCCGGTGTCGATACGGGGCTCGACGAGCCCCCGTCCGCCTGACAAGAGGCGTGGCCGCGCGGGGCCTCACCAGAGCCCGCGGCAGGCCCTCGCGTTAAGCCTTCATCGGCGCGCAGCGGACGAGCGACGGAACGGACCCCGGATGCGTTTCATCCTGCGATTCTTCGCCTTCCTGTTCTCGGCCGGCGCCGTGCTGTTCTGCATCGCCGCCGCGGTGGGCGCGTTCTTCTACTGGAAGTACAGCCAGGATCTGCCGGACCACGCCGCGCTCGCCAACTACGAGCCGCCGGTGATGACCCGCGTCCACGCCGCGGACGGCTCGCTGCTCGCCGAGTACGCCCACGAGCGGCGCCTCTACCTGCCGATCCAGGCGATGCCGAAGATCGTGGTCGCGGCCTTCCTCTCGGCCGAGGACAAGAACTTCTACAAGCACGGCGGCATCGACCCCGAGGGCATCGTGCGCGCGGTGCTGACCAACGCGCAGTCCGGCAAGAAGCAGGGCGCCTCGACCATCACCCAGCAGGTGGCCAAGAACTTCCTGCTCTCCGCCGAGCAGACCTACGACCGCAAGATCAAGGAAGCGCTGATCGCCCTGCGGATCGAATCGACCTACTCGAAGGACAAGATCCTCGAGCTCTACCTCAACGAGATCTTCCTCGGCACCATCGTCCCCGGCCGCAACCTGCACGGCGTGGCGGCGGCCGCGCTCGACTACTTCGGAAAATCCGTCCACGAGCTGACGATCAACGAGGCGGCCTATCTCGCGGCCCTGCCGAAGGGGCCGAACAACTACCACCCCTACCGGCGGACGCAGCAGGCGCTGGCGCGCCGCAACGAGATCATCGGCCTGATGGCCCAGAACGGCTACATCACCGCCGAGGAGGCGACGGAGGCCAAGAAGCAGTCGCTCGGCGTCAACCCGCGCGTCGCCTTCCCGAACGCGGCCAACGCCAACTACTTCACGGAAGAGGTCCGCCGCGAGATCTCCGAGCGCTACGGCCAGAGCAAGCTCTACGAGGGCGGCCTCTCGGTGCGCGCCACCCTCGACCCGAAGATGCAGGCGCTGGCGCGCAAGGCGCTCATCGACGGCCTCGTGCGCTACGACCAGGCCCGCGGCTGGCGCGGCGCCGAGCACAAGGTCGACCTGACCGGCCGCGACTGGGGCCAGGCGATCGCCGAGATGCCGGCGCTCGGCGACATCGCCCCCTGGCGGCTCGCCGTGGTGCTGAACACCAATGGCGGCGTCGCCCAGGTCGGCCTCCAGCCCAAGCGCGAGGCCGGCGGCACCCTCTCGAAGGAGCGCGAGACCGGCGCGATCACCGCGGAAGGCGTGAAGTGGACCGGCCGCCCGGTCGCCACCGCGCTGAAGGTGGGCGACGTGGTCTACGTCGAGGCGCTCGATCCGGCCAAGGGCACCTACCGCCTGCGCCAGAAGCCCGAGGTGTCCGGCGCCATCGTCGCGATGGACCCCTATACGGGGCGCGTCCACGCCATGGTCGGCGGCTTCTCCTACGAGGAATCCGAGTTCAACCGCGCCACCCAGGCGATGCGCCAGCCCGGCTCCTCGTTCAAGCCGATCGTCTACTCGGCGGCGCTCGACAACGGCTACACCCCCTCGTCCGTGGTGCTCGACGCGCCGATCACCATCGAGGCCGGCCCCGGCCAGGAGGCGTGGTCGCCCTCGAACTACGACGGCAAGTCCGGCGGCCCGCACACCCTGCGCTACGGCATCGAGCACTCGAA
>NZ_BPRD01000714.1 GCF_022179745.1 Methylorubrum podarium | reverse complement strand
CGAACCTGATCCTGTCCGAGATTGCATCGCTCGTGAACGCTCAGCGCGGCGTGTTCTACATGGTGGAGGACGAGGGCGGAGAGCCGGTTCTCGATCTGATGGCGAGCTACGCTTTCACGGAGCGCAAGAACCTCTCGAACCGCTATCGCCTGCGTCAAGGCCTCGTCGGCCAATGCGCCTTCGAGAAGAAGCGCATCCTCCTCACCCACGTACCCGGCGACTACATCACCATCGGCTCGGCTCTCGGCGAGGCGCCGCCCCTCAACATCATCGTGCTGCCCGTCCTCTTCGAGCAGGAAGTCCGAGCGGTCATCGAGTTGGCGTCGTTTAACCGCTTCAGCGAGACCCACCAGTCGTTCCTCGACCAGCTGACCGAGTCGATCGGGATCGTGCTCAACACGATCGCCGCCAACATGAGGACGGAAGGCCTCCTGAAGCAGTCGCAGCTCCTGACCGGCGAGTTGCAGAGCCGGCAGGAGGAATTGAAGAAGACGAACGATCGCCTGGAGTTGCAGGCCGCCTCGCTGCAGCAATCCGAGGACCTCCTGAAGAACCAGCGGGAGCGGCTGCAGCAGACCAACGAGGAGCTGGAGGAGAAGGCGCGCCTGCTCGAAATCCAGAAGCGTGAGGTCGAGGGTAAGAACCGCGAGGTCTCGATCGCCAAGACGGCGCTGGAGGAGAAGGCCGAGCAGCTGAGCCTGACCTCGCGCTACAAGTCGCAGTTCCTCGCCAATATGAGCCACGAGCTGCGCACGCCGCTCAACAGCCTGCTGATCCTCTCGAAGCTTCTCTCCGAGAATCGCGACGGGAACCTCACCGACAAGCAGCGGGAATTCGCCAAGACGATCAACGCGGCCGGGACCGACCTTTTGTCACTCATCAACGACATACTCGATCTCTCCAAGATCGAGTCGGGCACGGTGTCGCTTGAGATTGGTGACGTCACGCTGCAGGACATTAGCGAGAACCTCAACAGGACCTTCCGGCAGCTCGCCGAGGAGCGCCACCTCGCCTTTGTGATCGAGGTCGATCCGGGCCTGCCGCGCTCCCTGCGGACGGACTCGAAGCGCCTGCAGCAGGTCCTGCGCAACCTTCTCTCCAACGCCTTCAAGTTCACCGAGAAGGGAAGCGTCTCGCTCAGGATCGGTTCGGCGGAGGGCTCGCCCCTGCGCGCCGGGACCCAGTGGATCGCCATGTCCGTCACCGATACCGGGATCGGCATCGCCGAGGACAAGCAGCGGATCATCTTCGAGGCGTTCCAGCAGGCCGACGGAACCACGAGCCGCAAGTACGGCGGCACGGGCCTCGGCCTCGCGATCAGCCGCGAGATCGCGCGCCTGCTGGGCGGCGAGATCGTTGTCGAGAGCCGCGTCGGGACGGGCAGCACCTTCACCCTGTTCGTGCCCTTCGAACCGCCCGCGCAGGCGCTCACCGGACGCGCGGCGGATGCATCGGACGGGTACGCGCCGTCGGGGCCGATTGGCCGCCAGCCGAATGCCGCGATGGCGCTTTCGTCCTCCGCGGACGACCGCCACGCGATTCACCCGGGCGACCACATCGTGCTCATCGTGGAGGACGACGCCATGTTCGCCTCGGTGCTGCTGGAGCTCGCGCGCGAGCGTGGCTTCAAGGGTTTGATCGCGCAGGACGGGGCCGGCGCGCTGAGTCTCGCGCACCGCTTCAAGCCGCACGCCATTACCCTCGACATCGGCCTGCCCGATATGGACGGCTGGGCCCTGCTCGACCTCCTGAAGAACGACCCCCGCACCCGGCACATTCCGATCCACGTGATCTCGGTCAACGACGAGAAGAAGCGCGGCCTGCGCGCGGGCGCCTTCGGCTTCCTTGAAAAGCCGGTCGAGCGCGAGGGTCTGCTGCGAGCCCTGGAGCGCTCGAAGGAATTCATCACGCGGCCCGTGCGCAACCTCCTGCTCGTCGAGGACGACGAGAACCAGCGCGCCAGCATCACAGCGCTCCTGAGCGAAGAGGACGTCAAGATCTTCGGGGTCGGCACGGCCTCCGCCGCGCTGGAAGCCCTGACAGGCGGCCGGTTCGACTGCGCGATCATCGATCTCGGCCTGCCCGATATCGGCGGTTCCGAGCTGATCGAGCAGATCCGTGCCTCCCAGGACGGGGAGGAGCTGCCCATCATCGTCTATACGGGCCGGGAGCTGACGGCCGCCGAGGAGCAGCAGCTCAGGCACACCGCTTCGACGATCATCCTCAAGGACACGCGCTCGTCCGAGCGACTTCTCGACGAGACCGCGCTGTTCCTGCACCGCGCTATCAATCGCGTTCCAGTCGAGGAGCAGATCCTCGTCGAGCGGAAGGACGCGGTGTCACTTCAGGGCTGTCGGGTCATCCTGGTCGATGACGACCTGCGCAACATCTTCTCGCTCACGAGCGCCCTCGAGCAGCACGGGCTGGACGTCCTATTCGCCGAGAACGGGCAGGACGGCATCGCCCTCCTCAAGTCCAACCCGAGCGTCGATGCAATGCTGATCGACATCATGATGCCGGGGATGGACGGCTACGAGACGATGCGCACGATCCGGGCGGAGGCCGGCTTCCGTAGCCTGCCGCTCATCGCGGTGACCGCGAAGGCCATGAAGGGCGACCGCGAGAAGTGCCTTGAGGCGGGCGCGTCCGATTACGTCTCGAAGCCGATCGACATGGATCAGCTCCTCGCGGTGCTGCGGGTGC
>NZ_BPRD01000713.1 GCF_022179745.1 Methylorubrum podarium | reverse complement strand
CAATGCTGGCATCATCCGCTACGGCTCGGTCGAGGAGATCACGCTCGACGACATCGATACGATGCTGGCGGTGAACGTGCGGGCGGTGATCCTGGCGACGCAGGCGGCGCTGCCGCACATGTCCGAGGGCGGCCGCATCATCACGACCGGTAGCAATCTCGCCGACCGCGTGCCCGAGGCCGGGATGGCGCTCTATTCCGCCAGCAAGTCCGCCCTTGTCGCGCTGACCAAGGGCTTCGCCCGCGATCTAGGCCCGCGCGGAATTACCGTAAACTTGGTGCATCCGGGCTCGACCAACACCGACATGAACCCTGCCACCGGCCCCCATGCGGAGGCGCAACGACAGCGGATGGCGATCAGGGAGTATGGTCGGGTCGAGGACGTGGCTGCGCTCTACGCCTTCCTCGCGAGCCCGGAGGCGCGGTCGGTGAACGGCACGGGGTTCACTGTCGACGGTGGCGCGAACGCTTGACCGTCGAGCGCCCCTATGCCCTTGCGGGGGCCGGCTGAACCCATGTCCGGCCGGCCAGCATGCACGCTGCGCGTGACCGGCGAGGCACTGTGATTACAGGTCGTAAGCCTGGCAGATCATCTGGGCCGCCCGCTCTCCGATGACGGTGCAGGGCGCCTGGGTGTTTCCCGCCGTCACGCGCGGCATGATCGAGGCATCGGCGATGCGCAGAGCGTCGATCCCGTAAACCTTCAGCGAGGCGTCGACCACCGACATGGCATCGCGGCCCATCTTGGCCGTACAGCTCTGGTGCCAGTAGGTGACCGATGCATCGCGGATGAAGTCTTGGAGCGCCTCGCCCTTGATGTCGCCCGGCATGGCCTCGGCGCGGACATGCGGCCGAAACGCCCGGGCGTTGCCCAGCTCTCGGCAGAGATCCACGCAGGCGATGGCGGTCTTCATGTCCGCGGGATCGGACATCATGTTGGCATCAATGGCCAGCGGCGCCGACGGATCGGTGCTCGTCAGACGAAGCCGGCCGCGACTGGCCGGATGGGCGAGACCGGCGAACATCGTCCAGCCATGCGCCGGCACACCGCGCGAAGCGGTCCGATCGCTCGGCACGGGAAATTCGACCTGACAGAACAGAACGTCCGGCGCGTCGAGCTCGGGGCGGCTCTTCCAGTACAGGGTGGCCTCGCTGCCGCTGTTACGCGGGGCGATCGGCTCGGCATAATCCCAGATACATCCGAACGAGACGTGATCCTGAAAGTTCTGCCCGACGCCCGGCAGGTGCTGCACCACCGGGATCCCGAAGCGGGTCAGCTCCGCATGATCCCCGATGCCTGAATGCATCAGAACCTTGGGCGTCTGGATTGCGCCCAGCGACAGCACGACCTCGGCCCGAGCTCTGATCTCGAGGACTTGCCCGGCCCGCATCACTTCGACACCGACCGCGCGCCGATCCTCGATCAGGACCCGCCGCAGGGTCG
>NZ_BPRD01000712.1 GCF_022179745.1 Methylorubrum podarium | reverse complement strand
GGCGGCCGGCGACGCGGCCCCGGCCGACGGCTTTCCCGGCTCGGTGGGTTTGCCCGACACCGGTCCGGTGGCGGTGGCCGCGCTGGCGGAGGGCGAAGCGGAAGGCGGAGACGCGGAAGGTACGGCGCTGCTGCCCGTCGGCCCCGGCTTGGCCGGCGCGTCCGTCTTCGCGTCCTGCGGACGGTTGGACGACCCGGTCGGCCCGCTGCCGGACAGCGCGCTGCTGCCGGTCGGCCCGGGCTTGGCCGGTTCGGAGGCGATCGGTCCCGCCTTGGTCGGGTCGGGCTTCGCGGAAGAGGCGCTTGCGGAAGCGGCGGTCGCGGACGGCTCGGCCGGCTTGCCCGTCACCTTGGAATCGGCGGGTCGGGACGAAGCCTGATCTCTGGTCGCGTCCTTGGCCGCTTCGGCAGATTTGGCGCCGTCCCTGGGGCCGTCCTTGGGTGAAGTCACGGGCGTTCGCTCCATTCAGCCGCCGCACCGGCGCAGTCTGCTCCCATAGAAGAGCGAAACCGCGCCGTCATCCATCGGAACCGCTTCCGGGTTCCTTCTCCGACACTTCGGCTCGCTCTCCCGTCCCCATCGGCCCGCAGGGCGCGACGAGGGCGTTCAGTCCGAAGCCGCGAGACCGGCAAGGAGAGCCTCCTCGCTCGGGCGCGCCGCCACAAAATGGGCCGCAACGCCGAGCTCGACCAGTCCCGCGGCCACGTCCGGGGAAAGGCAGTAATGCACCAACGCCCGAAACGCTCCGCCCAAGTCGGCCTCGCGGCACAATCGTCCGGCGGTTTCGGCGCTGCGTCGGGAGAAATGCAGGGCCGCCTCAAGCGGCGCGTCGCCGTCCCGTCCGGCCAGCGCCCGCGCCGCCGCCTCGGGCAGGGCCGCCTCGGCCAGGGCCGCGTAGGCGGTCCAGGTCGTGACGCGGTAGCCCGCGGCCGCGAGGCTCGCCGCGGGCTCGGCCTTGCGGTCCTCGCCCGCGACGTGAAGGAGGCTGCCGCCGGATCCCACATTTGCCGCGACGAGCCGGGCCAGGGCGGCGGCATCGCCGTCGGCGCAGTGCACGGATCGCAGGCCCGCGCGCTCGGCGCGTTCGGCGGTGCGGCGGCCGACGGCGAAGACCGGCGCGGCGGGAAGGCCCGCCCCGGCCAGGGGCGCGGCGGCGTTGGCGCTCGTGAGGATCAGGCCGTCGAACCGGCCGGAGGGCGGCGGCCCGTCGCCCGGCCCGATCCGAAGCACCGGCGCCACGAGCGGCGCGTGGCCGAGCTCCGACAGACGCCGCGCCGTGCGTCCCGCGCCGGGCTCGGGCCGCGACACCCAGATCCGCATGCCCTCATCCTTCCATCGCGCTTCCATCGCGCGTCCGTCGCGCCGTCCACAGGCTGC
>NZ_BPRD01000711.1 GCF_022179745.1 Methylorubrum podarium | reverse complement strand
CCAGCGCGAGGTCGCCGAGGCGCGCGAACTGGCGGCCGCCGCCGGGATCCACCTGCTCGTCGAGGGCGAGACGGTCGTGCTCGCTGGGGTCCGGTTCGTCGGCGCGACCCTCTGGACGGATTGGGACCTGCGACCCGAGGAGCGGGCCCGCGCAACGTCTGAGGGGGCGGTTCGGGCAGGCGGGATGCGCGACGTCCGGCGGATCAAGTGGCGGCGCGGGCCGCGGGACTACAGCGCGTTCCTGCCGCGCGTCTCCGGGAGCCTGCATCGCGAGCAGCGCCGCCGCATCGAGACCGCGCTGGCGGAGCCGTACGCGGGTCCGACCGTCGTCGTCACGCACCACGCCCCGCACGAGCGGAGCCTGCGCGGCGGCGGCTGGCGGACGCCTCTCGACGCGGCCTACGCCTCCGACCTGAGCGCCATCCTGGAGGGATCGCACGCGCCGGCGCTCTGGATCCACGGCCACATCCACGAGTGCCGTGACTACGTCGTCGGCGGCACGCGGATCGTCGCGAACCCCCGCGGCTACGTCACCGAGAGCGCGGGATCCCGCCACCGGGCGCCCTCGCAGGAGATCGAGAACCCGGGCTGGGATCCGGCCCTCGTGGTGGAGATCTGAGCATGCGCGCCATCAGTCTCGTGGTCGCCCTCGTGGCGGCCGCTCCGGCAAGCGCCGGCGTCATGGATCAGGCCCTGTGGTCCGCTGGGACGGTCGAGCGCCGCGGCCCCCTCAACGTGACGACGGGGCTGGATTTTAAGCGAGCGGCGCCGGGCGAGTGGCGCGTGCGGGTACGGTGCGAGATCCGTGACACCCGGACGGGGCGGTGGTCGGCGCGCACGGCGCGAGGCGTCGCGGTGCTGTCCATGGGGATGGTGATGGTCGACGTCGGGCGCCTCGGCCGTCTGGTTCTGTTCCCGAACGGCGAGCTCGCCGCCAACACGAAGGCATGCGCCTCGGGGACCGCCGACCTCGGGACGGGCGACTAAGCGATCGTTTCGTTTCCGGGGGCGGGACGGCAGAACTAAGCGCTCGCTTAGTCCGACCTCATCCCCACTTGTGCTCGCTCAGGCCGCGCCCGGTCAGGAACATCAAGAAATCTTTCCCCAACGGTGTAAGCGCGGCCCGAGTATCATCGTCGACGGGCTGGCGTTCAACGGCCACAAGCCCACGCGTGAGCAAGTAATCGCCCCACGCCTCGAAGGTCTCAGGCTTGAATATATCAGGATTGTTGCGCACGGCGGTGAGGGCATAGATCTCTTTGGCCTGCGCGACTGTTATGGGCCCTCGGACGTTCAACTCTTTCAAGGCCGTTATCTGACTCCCGAATATTAACCTATAAGTCTGCTCGTGATCGCGCTCGACCTGCGCCGCCACCGCGATCCGGACGGCCCATGCCATCTGAACGTCCACACCGCCGGGCACGACGGTCTCGATGCGGTGGCGCAACTCGGCCTCCAGCGGTCCGTAGACGGGGCTGGGGGGCGGGAGCTCCGGGAGTCTCTCGCCGGGCTCCGGTGATGGAACGGGCAGCTTCTCGGCCTCGGGGGCGTGCCGCTGCGCCTCGATCTGGGCGGCCGCCTCGCCGCCG
>NZ_BPRD01000710.1 GCF_022179745.1 Methylorubrum podarium | reverse complement strand
GTCTGGCGCGAGGCGCGGATGCAGGCGGCGAGCGCCCGCAGGTCGCTCTTGGTCTGCTCGGCGAAGAGGCGGAAGGTCGCCGCCGTCGGGTTCGGCGCCGGCGCGCCGGGGGGCGCCTCCAGCGCCTCGGCGATTCCCTGCGGCAGGCCGCGCCCGTCCACGAGGTTAAAGCCGAGGCCGCCGATCAGCAGCGAGCGGACTTCCGCGGAATGGTCGAGCGCCATGTGCGCGGCGATGCGCGCGCCCATGGAGTAGCCCATCACGTCTGCCCGCTCGATGCCGAGATGGCGCAGGAGCCGGACCGCGTCGCCCACCATCTCGCCGGAGGTGTAGGCGGCGGGATCGTAGAGCTTCTCGCTCTGCCCGTGGCCGCGGTTGTCGAGGGCGACGACCCGGTAGCCGGCCTCGGTCAGGAACCGGACCCACAGCGTATTGACCCAGTTCACCGCGTGGTTCGAGGCGAAGCCGTGAATCAACAGGATCGGCTCGCAGTTGCCCGACGCGCCTTCCTTGCCCGGGACGTCGATATAGGCGATCTGCACGCCGTCGGAATCGAAGCTCTGCATGGGCGTGTCTTCGGGTGCCGCGGCGCCGTTGTCAAAGGTCGTGTCGGGGCGACAGGCGACAACCGGCGGAATTTGGTGCCGGCCTTCTCCCAATCGCCCCGGATCGGGCTCTCGACTTGCCGCCGCCACAACGGGCTGGCATCACCCCGGCACGATGACCGACACCTCGCCCTACGGCACCTACGCCCCCACCGGCCTCGTCGCGCGGATCGCCGAGCGGACCCAACGGCTGCCGGAGCAGTCCTGGCGCGCCCGGCGGATGGCGATGTTCCTGCGCCGCCTCGCCATTTCGATGCTGCGCGGACGTCCCCTCGACGTCGAGCGCTACGGGGCGCGGATGCGGCTGCACCCCTACAACAACAACTGCGAGAAGAAGGTGCTCTTCACCCCGCAGTTCTTCGACCCGCAGGAGCGCGCGCTTCTGAAGCAGCGCCTCGCCGACGACGCGGTGTTCCTCGACATCGGCGCCAATATCGGCGCCTACGCGCTGTTCGTGGCGGCCTTCACCGGACCGCGCGCCCGCATCCTCGCGGTGGAGCCGCAGCCCGACGTGTTCGACCGGCTGACCTTCAACATCGGCCAGAACCCGTTCGGCACGGTCAAGGCCATCGCCTGCGCGGTCGCCGACAAGGCGGGCGAACTCACCCTGTTCATCGATCCGCGCAACCGCGGCGAATCGAGCGTGAAGATCGTGGGCACCCACAAGAACGCGACCGTGCGCGTGCCGGCCGTGACGCTGGTGGATCTATGCCGGTCCGAGCGGATCGAGCGCATCGACGCGATCAAGCTCGATGTCGAGGGCGCCGAGGATCTGATCCTCGAACCGTTCCTGCGCGATGCGCCGGCCTCGCTGCTCCCGTCGCTGCTCATCATCGAGAACGGCGCCGACCAGTGGCAGATCGACCTGCCGAGCCTGCTCCACAAATACGGCTACCGCCAGATCGCCCGCACGCGGCTGAACCTCATGTTCGAGCGGCAGTGAGTAACTGTGGAGAAGCGGCTTAGTGTCGATTGCAACATTGCGTTGCATCTCTAATCTGGTAGGGTCGACTTTCAAAGCGATCAGGCTCTCATGCATCCGTGCCGTGCAGCGAAGAATATAGTCTCGGCTTCGATGTAATTGGCCCGTTTCGACTTAGCGTGGTTGATGTGGCGGTTGGGGTGCTTGTTGAAAGGTCCGGCCGCTCGGCAGCTTCGAGAAAAATCTATTTATCCATTATATGCGTGGCAATCACGGTATCGACTGCATCTGATCATTTTTCCTGGGTTGCAAGGACCGCCTTGCTACTTGTTCTAGTCGATGTTCTTGTTGTTCGCCCATTGCTGTTATTAATCAGATACCGAGGCGGTGCCCGTCTAGCCTACACTGAGTGGGGTATCGACGCCAAATCGATGCATTCTCAGGCCCTTTACAAATGGGACATGATCCGATCCGTCGAAAAATTTGGTCCTTGCCTTGTCATTCATATGTTCTACGGCGGTCCTTTAATCGTGCCTTGGCGCTCTACCACGACCCAAAATTTAGGACGACTTTTATCGACTCTCGAACGTCATGACGTCACTCTGCCGGCCCTAACTCACTACTGACGTGAGGATCGGTACCGGTTCCGCCATTTCGACACCCTCCGGCCCGACTGCGCAGGTATAGGCGTAGGCTTCGACGCCCGCCGCCAGCGCGCCCCGGAGCGCCCGGTCGAAGGCC
>NZ_BPRD01000709.1 GCF_022179745.1 Methylorubrum podarium | reverse complement strand
GCGGCGGCGATCCCCGGCTCCAACAACCTCACCGGCATCGCCGACCCGGTGATCGATGCCCTGCTCGACCGGATCGCCAACGCGGAGTCGCGGGCGAGCCTGACCGTGGCCTGCCGCGCCCTCGACCGGGTGCTTCGGGCCGGCCGCTACTGGATCCCGATGTGGTACTCGCCGGAGTACCGCCTCGCCCTGTGGGACATGTTCGGCCGCCCGGCCAAGCTGCCGGCCTACGGGCTCGGCGTGCCCGGCCTGTGGTGGTACGACGAGGCGAAGGCGCGCCGGATCGGCCGGGGCTGAGGATCATTCATGCTCGCCTACATCCTGCGCCGCCTCGCCCTGATGATTCCGACCATCTTCGGGATCATGCTCATCACCTTCGCCATCATCCAGTTCGCCCCCGGCGGCCCGGTGGAGCGGGTGCTGGCCCAGCTTCAGGGCCAGCAGGAAGGCTCGCTCTCGCGCATCACCGGCGGCCAGGGCGATCTCGGCGGCGGGGTGACCCGCGGCGGGGGTGGCGGCGGCGAGACGTCGAAGTACCGCGGCGCGCAGGGGCTCGACCCCGCCTTCATCAAGAAGCTCGAGGCGCAGTTCGGCTTCGACAAGCCCGCCTACGAGCGCTTCGGCAAGATGCTGTGGGACTATCTCCGCTTCGATTTCGGCCGCAGCTACTTCCGCGACGTGTCGGTGCTGGAGCTGATCAAGGAGAAGCTGCCGGTCTCGATCTCGCTCGGCCTGTGGATGACGCTGATCTCCTACGCGATTTCGATTCCGCTCGGCATCCGCAAGGCGGTCGCCGACGGCTCGCGCTTCGATGTCTGGACCTCCGCCGTCGTCATCATCGGCTACGCGATCCCGAGCTTCCTGTTCGGCATCCTGCTCGTGATCCTGTTCGCGGGCGGCTCCTTCCTGCAGATCTTCCCCTTACGCGGCCTCACCTCCGAGAATTTCGAGTCGCTGAGCCTCTGGGGCAAGCTCGTCGATTACGCGTGGCACTTGGTGCTGCCGCTCTCCGCCCTCGTGCTCGGCGCC
>NZ_BPRD01000708.1 GCF_022179745.1 Methylorubrum podarium | reverse complement strand
GCGCGACGGCGCCGTGCTCTGGGAGAAATCCTTCCTCTCGGGCGAGGCGAACATGTCCCACACCATCGCCAATCTCGAGCACCATCACTTCAAATATGCCGCCCACCGCCGCCCGGGCGACCTGCACGTCCACTTCTTCGGCACCGCCACCCTGTCCTTCAGCGAGGGCGTCACGACGCGTCCCGGCGACGTGTTCGAGATCGAGGCGGCGCCCTTCGCCCTGGCGTTGCGCAACCCTCTGGCCGTCGCCCCCCACACCGATGTCGCCGTGAGGAGCCTGTGATCATGGCGGCCCACGAGACGCCGATCCGCATCGGGCTGGTGGGCCTCGGCAAGATCGCCCGGGACCAGCACCTGCCGGTCATCGCCGCCTCGCCCGACTTCACCCTCGCGGCCGTGGCGAGCCGCAATGCCGGGCTCGACGGGGTGCCGAACTACCCCAGCCTCGCGGCGATGCTCGCCGCGCCGATCCTGCTCGACGCGGTCACCCTGTGCCAGCCGCCGCAGGCCCGCTTCGGGGCCGCGCGTGCGGCGATCGAGGCCGGGCGGCACGTCTTCCTGGAGAAGCCGCCCGGCGCGACGCTGGCCGAGGTGGCGATGTTGCGCGACGCCGCACGGGCGAACGGCGTGAGCCTGTTCGCGAGCTGGCACTCCCGCTACGCGCCGGCGGTCGAGCCGGCCCGGCGCTGGCTCGCGACCCGCCGGATCCGCGCGGTGGCGATCGCCTGGAAGGAGGACGTGCGGCACTGGCATCCGGGTCAGGACTGGATCTGGGAACCGGGCGGGATGGGCGTGTTCGATCCGGGCATCAACGCCCTGTCGATCGCCACCCATCTCCTGCCGCCCTTCTGCCTCACCGACGCGGTGCTCTCGGTGCCGGAGAATCGTCAGGCGCCGATCGCCGCCGAACTGACCTTCGCGGATGCCGACGGCACCCCGATCCGCGCGGAGTTCGACTGGCGCCAGACCGGCCGCCAGACCTGGGACATCCGGGTCGAGACCGAGGACGGCACCCTGCTCCTGTCCCAGGGCGGCAACGCGCTGGCCATCGACGGCGTCGCGCAGGGGCTGGAGCCGGAGGGCGAGTATCGCGGCCTCTACGACCGATTCGCCGAACTGGTGCGGGCGGGCGAGAGCGACGTCGACCTGCGCCCGCTGACCCACGTCGCCGACGCCTTCCTTCGCGGACGGCGCCGCCCCGTCGAAGCTTTTGAGGACGCCTGAAGGTTCGAACACTGGTCGAATTGTAACACTTATACAACATAGAAAAAAAGTAGTCGGCAGTAACTGGTCATTCACTTAACAAAAGTCAATATTGATTGGGCGGGAATGCAGAAGAGCCGATGAAGGCCGCATTCCCGGCAAGAGGGAGCAAGATCATGTCATCGTTACGCGGGGCGCTTGCCCTATGTGCTGCCATCGCCGCGGGCGGGGCACAGGCTCAGACCATGGCCGAGTCGCCCGGTCTGGATGATTCACTGCGACCGGCCGGGCGGGGCCGATCGCACCCGCATCGGTGCGGCCGGTCGCAGTGAATCA
>NZ_BPRD01000707.1 GCF_022179745.1 Methylorubrum podarium | reverse complement strand
CTGGACCGCGCCGCGGGTGCGGAGCCGCCCCCGGCTCTCGTCGGGCCGGCGCCCGCGCCGAAGCCCGGCCACAAGGCGCCCATCTACCCGCCGCGCCCCGGCGTGCCGCCCCGCGAACACCTTCGGCCAGTCGAGTTCCTGGCGACCTCCGGCTCGCTCGTGGATCTCGCCGCCTTCGCGCAGGTCGGCCCGTTCCGCGAGGACTTCTTCATCGACGCCGTCGATCTCGAATGGTGCTTCCGCGCCTGGGCGCGGGGCCGGAGCTGCTGGATGGACCCCGGCACCGCGATCCCGCACAGCGTCGGGCGCGGCACGATCCGGGCGCGGTTCCTTCCGGTGGCGATGCCCGACCAGCCGCTGTTCCGCATGGCGGTCTATGTCCGCAACACCGCCTATGGCTGGCGCCTGCCGCACGTGCCCGCCCGCTGGAAGCTGAAACAGGCCGCCTACCTGCCGCTGCAGATCGGGCTCTACTGGAGCCGGCACCGGTTCGCGCCTTACGTGCTCGCGCGCCTGCTCGCGGCCCTGGCGCAGGGGCTTGCCGGGCGTCTCGGCCGGCCGGCGGACGCGCCGCCGTGACCGCGCCCCTCGACGTCGTCATCGTCAACTGGAATGCCGGGGACCAGCTCCGGGCCTGCCTCGCGAGCCTCGCGGCGAGCGACGGGGCGGAGCAGCTGCGCGTCGTCGTCGTCGACAACGCCTCCGGCGACGGCTCCGCCGAGGGGCTGGACCGACCGGGCCTCGCGCTCACGGTGCTGCGCAACGCGGACAACCGCGGCTTCGCCCGCGCCTGCAACCAGGGCGCGGCGCTGGGATCGGCCGGGGCCATCCTGTTTCTCAACCCCGACACGCAGGTCAGCCGGGACGGCATCGCCGCCGCCCGTGCGCGGCTCGAGGCCGATCCCGGCACCGGCATTGTCGGCGCCCGGCTGGTCGACGAGGCGGGGCGGACCCACCGGACCTGCGCCCGCCACCCGACGGGGCCGAGCCTGATCGCCCACACCCTGTTCCTCGACCGGCTGCTGCCCGGCCGCGTCGCGCCGCATTTCCTGCTCGAGTGGGACCACGCCGAGACGCGGCCCGTCGATGCGGTGATGGGGGCCTTCCTGATGATCCGACGCCCGCTCTTCGCCCGGCTCAACGGCTTCGACGAGCGCTTCTTCGTCTACTGGGAGGATGCCGACCTCTGCGCCCGCGCGGCGGCCGCGGGCTTCGCCGTGTGCCACGTCGCACAGGCCGAGATCCGCCACCGCGGCCAGGGCACCACCGAGGCGGTGAAGGACCGGCGCCTGTTCTACTTCCTGCGGGCGCAGGCGCTCTACGCGGACAAGCACCACGGCCGGGCGGCATCGCTCGCCGTGCTGGCCGCCGCGCTCACCGTGAACCTGCCGGTCCGCCTCGGCCGGGCCCTGATGAAGGGCTCGGCGCGGGACGCGGGTGCGGTGATCCGCGCCGGGCGAATGCTGGCGGCGGCCCTGCCGGGCCTGTTGACCCGCGGCGGCCGATGAGGCTTGCCTTGCGGCGGGGGCATCTTGTCGTCCGCGGCGGCCTCCGTCATGGTGCCGCGCTCCGGACGGTCCCGCTTGCACCCGCGGCGGGCGGCTGAACGGGGAACGGAGTGCACGACAGCACGGACAAGGGTTCTCGACCGGCGGACCTGTCGCCCGCCCTGTACCGTGCGGCCTTCGACGGCGCGCCGGTGGGCCTTGCCGTGTTCACGCCCGACGGGCGCAGGATCCGCGCCGCCAACGCCTGCCTGTGCCGCTGGCTCGGCTACGCGCCGGGCACCCTCGACGGCCGCCCGACCGATCAGGTGATCGGCCGCGAAGCCTTCGGCGAGGGAAGCTCCGAGGTGAAGGCCGGCATCCGCCGCTGGCTGCGGGCCGATGGCGGCAGCCTCGATCTGCGCCTGACCCTCTCCGGCGAGGATGCGGCGGAAACGGTCGCGGTCGTGACCCTCGTCGATGCCGACGACCTGGTCCGGGCCGAGCAGAACCGCGATGCCCTGACGGCGGCGGGCCTCGGCGAGTGGCGCTGGGATCTCGTCACCGGGCAGATGGTGTTCTCGCGCCGCGCGGCGCAGATTCTCGGCTACGCGCCGGGACGCTCCGTCACCTGGGAGGGGATGCGGGGCCAGGTCGATCCGGAGGATGCCGAGCGGATCCAGGACGCGGTCGCCGCGGCCATCGCCGAGCGCCGGCCCTACGCCTTCCAGACCCGCTTCCGCCGCGCCACCGACGGCGCCGAGATCTGGATCGGCGCCCGCGGCGAGGCGCTGCTCGCCGCCGACGGCACGCCGGTCGGCATCGTCGGCGTGGTGCAGGACGTGACCACCCGGGTCGAGGCGAGGGAGGCCCTGGCCGAGCGCGAGGAGCGCCTGCGGGTCGCCACCACGGTCGCCAATCTCGGCATCTTCGAGTGGCACGTCCTCGACGACCAGGCGACCTGGGAGAACGAGCGGATGTTCGCGATCTTCGGGCGCCGCCCCGAAGAGGGCAGCATCGGCAAGTCCACCTTCCTCAAGCAGATCCTCCACCCCGACGACCGCCTCGTCTTCCGGCAGGCGATCCTGCGGGCGCTGCGCGAGGACACGATCCTCCACGCCACCGGCCGCATCCGCCGCCACGACGACGGGCAGTGGCGCACCATCGACATGGCCGGCCGGTTCGAGCGGACCCGGCCGGGCGGCCTGCCGCGGCGCCTGATCGGCGTCGTCGCCGACGTGACCGACCGCCACCTCTCCGAGGAGCGCCGCAGCCTCCTCATCCGCGAGCTGCACCACCGGGTGAAGAACACGCTCGCCACGGTCCAGGCCATCGTCGGCTCGACGGCGCGCACCGCCACCAGCATCGACAATTTCCACGAGGCCTTCGTCGGCCGCATCAAGTCGCTCGCCCACACCCACAGCGTGCTCACCGAGGCGACGTGGCAGACGGCGAGCCTGCGCGACCTGCTCGCCTCCGAGCTGATGCCCTATGCCGAGAGCGAGACCGAGACCTCGCCGGACCTGCGCATCGTCCTCGACGGCCCGGCGGTCGATCTTCCCTCCGAGATCGCCGTGCCGATCGGCATGGCGATCCACGAACTCACCACCAACGCCGCCAAGTACGGCGCCCTCTCGACGGGCCGGGGACGGGTCGTCATCGCCTGGAGGGTCGAGGCCGGCGTGCTGCATCTCGACTGGCGCGAGAGCGGCGGTCCCCCGGTCGCCCCGCCGAAGCCCTGGCGGGTCGGCGGGGCGACCGGGG
>NZ_BPRD01000706.1 GCF_022179745.1 Methylorubrum podarium | reverse complement strand
CCGCAGAGGGGAGAGGGCGACGCGGCGGACTAGAACAGCCCGTCGATCTGCCCGTTGGCATCCAACCGGATGTTGTCCGCCGCCGGCACCTTGGGCAGGCCCGGCATGGTCATGATCTCCCCGCAGATGACCACGACGAAGCCGGCACCGGCCGAGAGGCGCACGTCGCGCACCGAGACGAGGTGGCCCGAAGGCGCGCCGATCAGGGTCGGGTCGGTCGAGAACGAGTACTGCGTCTTGGCCATGCAAATCGGCAGATGGCCGTAGCCGTCCTTCTCGAAGCCAGCGAGCTTGGTGGCGGCCTTCGACTCGATCTGGATGTCGGCCGCGCCGTAGAGCTTGGTCGCGATCGCCTTGATCTTGTCGGTGAGCTTCGTCTCGGTCTCGTAGACGAAGCTCAGCGGCTGCTGCTCGCCCTCGGCGAGCGTCACCACGGCCTGGGCCAGAGCCTCGGCGCCGGCGCCGCCCTCCGCCCAGTGCTTGCAGGTGATCGCCTCGACCTGGAGCCGGTCGCGGCACAGGTCCTTCAGCCGGGCGTGCTCGGCATCCGTATCCTGGAAGAAGTGGTTCACGCCGACCACCACGGGGAGGCCGAAGCTGCGCACGTTCTTCACGTGGCGTTCGAGGTTGGCGAAGCCCTTCTCCAGCGCGTCGAGGTTCTCGCCCGCGAGGTCCTTCTTGTTGACGCCGCCATGCATCTTGAGCGCGCGGACGGTCGCGACGATCACCACCGCCGAGGGCTTGAGGCCCGTCTGGCGGCACTTGATGTCGATGAACTTCTCCGCGCCGAGATCGGCGCCGAAACCGGCTTCGGTCACGACGTAGTCGGCCAGCCGCAGGCCGGTCTGGGTGGCGATCACCGAGTTGCAGCCATGGGCGATGTTGGCGAAGGGGCCGCCATGGATCAGCGCCGGGTTGCCTTCCAGGGTCTGGACGAGGTTCGGCTGGAGCGCGTCCTTCAGGAGCACGGTCATGGCGCCGGTGGCCTTCACGTCGGCCAGCGTCACCGGCTTGCGGTCGCGGGTCTCGGCGATGACGATGCGGCCGAGGCGCTCCTCGAGGTCGGCCAGATCACGCGCGAGGCAGAACACCGCCATAACCTCGGACGCAACCGTGATGTCGAACCCGTCCTCGCGCGGAAAACCGTTGGCGACGCCGCCGAGCGATTGGTTGATGGCGCGCAGCGCCCGGTCGTTCATGTCGACCACGCGGCGCCAGTGGATGCGGCGCACGTCGATGTTGAGCTCGTTGGCCCAGTAGATGTGATTGTCGATCAGCGCGGCCGCCAGCGAGTGCGCCGAGGTGATGGCGTGGAAGTCGCCGGTGAAGTGCAGGTTGATCTGCTCCATCGGCACGACCTGCGCCTTGCCGCCGCCCGCCGCGCCGCCCTTCATGCCGAAGCAGGGGCCGAGCGAGGGCTCGCGCAGGCAGGCCACGGTGCGCTTGCCGATGCGGTTGAGCGCGTCGCTGAGGCCGACCGTCGTCGTGGTCTTGCCCTCGCCCGCGGGCGTCGGCGAGATCGCGGTGACGAGCACCAGCTTGCCCTCGGGCTTGCCGTCCAGCGATTTGATGAAATCGTGGTCGATCTTGGCGATGTGTTTGCCGTAGTTGTGAAGCGCCTCGTCGGGAACGCCGAGCTTCTCGGCAACCTGGGCGATGGGCTTCAGGGTCGCCGCGCGGGCGATCTCGATATCTGAGGGCATTTCTCTCACCGTCGTTTCTTGTGACCCGGGCTCGCGGCACGTCGGGCCGTCGCCCGGCGCGCGGTTGGCCCACGTACTTCCGTGGTAACGGACGAAACAGCCACGATAAACCGATTGTCGCAGTGTGAGCGAAACAGCGGGGAAAAGCGTCTCGGATTTTTTTGATGCGATCCGTTAAGTTTCTTCAGGGGACGGGCGAACTTCCGCCCCGCGCTTAGCCCGTCATCGCGGTGGCGGTGTAGCCGGCCTTGGTGAGCGCCTGCGCCACGTCGAGGCTCTGCGCGACCGTCGTCGCCGTGACCCGGCCGTGACCGACATCGACCGAAACCTCCGCCCGCGGGTCGAGGCGACGGATTGTGCGGCGCACGGCCTCGGCACAACCCTCGCAGGTCATGCCCTCCACGCGCATCGTCAACTCGATCGGGCTCTGATCCATCGCCTTCATCTCCTGCGTGCCCGCTCTCCGGCGGCCTCCGGGGCATCGCACATGTGGCACCGGGAACGCGCCCGGCAAGCGCGCAGCCTCTTCGGGCCGATTCGACGGGAGAATGCCGCGCACCGCCTTGCGGCGGAGCACGGCCTCGGCGACATTAGGGTTACGACGAGCCGGGCGCGTCATCGACGCCCGCCGGCGCGTTTCAGCCACACGTCCTGCGGGCACCCGCGCCGCACCGTGAATGAGAAGCCCGGCCGCGGCCGCCAGACAGAAGCGCGTCGATCGACGGTGAAGACACCGAAACCCCGAACGATGCGCCCGCGCGGCACGCCCTGGATCCTCGGCCTCGTCGGCGTCCTGATCCTCGTTCCGCTGGCGCTGCTGGTGCCGCTCGCCGCGGTCGCCGCCGTTGCCGGCCTCGCCATCGTCGGCGGTGCCCTGCTGTGGCGGCGGCTCTCCGCCCTCACCACCGCGCAGGAGGTCGTGTCGAAGGAGATCGGCGTCCTGTCCCAGCGCCTCGTGAAGCTGGAGGCCGTCGCCGCCGCCCTGGTCCAGTCGCGCATGCAGGGTTCGGCCCCGGCCGATTCGGCACCGGCTAACCTCGACGAAGCGCTCAGGTCCCTCGACGCGCGGCTCGTCTCCGGCATCGAGGAGGTCACCGCCGAG
>NZ_BPRD01000705.1 GCF_022179745.1 Methylorubrum podarium | reverse complement strand
GGCGACGAAGTCGATCAGCGCGAGGTTCGATTTCGAGCTCCCGGTGTCGAACGCGACGAGCCGCTCCAGGAAGCCTGGGCGCGGCGCCCGCCCGGCCAGGCCGCCTACGACCAGGTCCCCCTCCCCCGACAGGCCCAGCGGCAGGTCCGGCAGGTCGTCCCCCCGGGTCAGCCGGCGCATGACCCGGTGCGCGGCGGTGTCGAGCTCGGCCGGGACCGAGGCGTCCAGCAGGGTGTCGGCCGCCGCGTCGGAGACCCGCGCCGCGCCGCCGCCCGGCAGGACCGCCGCGACGGACAGCTCGATCCCGCCGGCCCGGAGGTCGAAGCGGGCCGACAGGACGAGGCGGACAGCGGTGCGCGTCACGGTGATCGCCACCGCCCCGTCGAGTCCCTCGCCCGCGGCGTAGGACGCCGGACCCACCGCCAGTCCCCGATGCCGGCGCAGCAGGCGACCCAGGGCGGGGCCGAGCTCCGCGTCGACGATGTCCCGCGCGAGCGCGTCGGCGAGGCGCCGCCGCCAAGCCGGGCCGTCGCGGTCGCTCCTCCGGGCGCCGGGGGCCGGCAGCGCCCGGAGGACCGCGGCGGCGTGGCGGAAGCGCTGCCCGGCACTCGCGCCCAGCGCCTCTCGGTAGAGCGCATCCGCGACGGCCTCGACCAGCGGCGGCAGCCCCTTGGCCAGGGCCGCCCGCAGCCGCCGGCCGGCCGAGGCGGCCTGCGCCGCCCGGCTTGCCTCGCCGGCATCCGCCATCAGCGCCGCGGCCTGCCGCGCCTCCGGCGCGACCGTGAACGCGAGCGCCTCCAGCTCGTCGGAGGCCCGGAGGACCGCCGGCAGGCAATCGAGGAAGCGGAGGGCGCGCTCGACATGCGCGCGGGCGGAGGCGCCATCCTCGGGGATCCAGCGGGCGGCCCTGAGCAGGGCATCCCGCACCTGCGCGTGATCCGCCGGCGCGAAGGCCCCGGGGAGCGCGCGCAGGAGCGCGCGGTCGGCCGCCGCGCGCGACCGCGCCAGGGGGAGGACGATCCCGTCGTCCCAGACCTGCCGGAGATCCTTCCGGATCGCCCGCCTCAGGGCCGCGATCCGGGTCGCCCGGATGCCGCCGGCCACGAACGCCGCGTGCAGGTTCTCCATCGTCGCGTCGACCGTGTGCCGGGTGGCCGGGTGCGAGAGCGTCGCGATGGTTCGCCACGCCGTCGCGAGCTCTCCCGCGTCCGTTTGCGTGGGGCTGCTTCCGGCGCGGGAGGCCGGGACGACGGGAGCGGGGTGCATGGCCGGAGGATGCCCAGGAACGCGAGCGTCCGGCCGGGCGATAGGCCGCGGGACCGCGCCAGGCCGGCGCGATGGATCCAGGGCGCTTCGATCCGGGCCGCGGACGGCGCCCGGGAATCGGGCGCACGCCCCATTGTGCGGGCCACGGAGCAAGCCACAATCGGCGCCGCCCGGGCCGTGCCGCATCCCCTGCACCGGCGCGCGCCTCAGGTCGCCTCGCCGGTGTCCCAGGACGCCCAGGAGCCCGGCAGCGACGCGGTCTCGCGGGCGAGCCGGACGAAGGTGGCGAGGTCCTCGTTGGCGTCGTCGAAGGCGCCGTCGAGCAGGGTCCACGCCTCCGGCGCGGCGAGCGCCGCGCCATCGGCGAAGCCGCGGTCGTCCGGATCGGTGGCGACGCAGACCCGGGCGCGGCCGTCGCGCAG
>NZ_BPRD01000704.1 GCF_022179745.1 Methylorubrum podarium | reverse complement strand
GCCGCCGATGCTGGCGGCAACCTCAAGCTTCCCAATGTCCGCCCTACGGTCGAGATGTCCGAACTTCGCTCTGCGATGCGAGCGTACGAGGCCAATCTGCGCACTATCGCGACCTTTGACGACCTGAAAGGAAAGACGCTCGCGCTACTGAAGAGCTGATGTCATCGACCCGAAAGCCTTTCGTGATGACGCATCAAACGCGGCCGGCACGTGCGCCATCAACCGACAAGCTCATCGAGCAAGAGCAATAGCAGGAAGCCTGCGAAGAACATCGCGGTCACCCATGGACGGTCCTCCGTTTCGTGTGCCTCGACCAAAAGTTCCTCCGTCACGAGGTAGAGGAGCGCAATCAGGCCGAAGGCGAGAAAGCCGCCGCGGATGGCCGCGGGCAGCGTGGCGACCGGGCCGCCGAGCAGCGCACCGAGCGGCAGCAGGACGACGAGGGCGGCGGTCAAGCCGACCACCCTGGCTTTCGAGGTTCCGCCCTCGCCGAGTTCGTTCGCGACGGTCAGGCCGAGGAACAGCACCTCGATGGTCAGGGCGACCGTAAGCAGGAAACCGGCCTTGGCGCCCGCTGCGAAGGCGATGCCGAGGACGAGCCCGTCCACCAAGATATCAATTCCGGTGACGGTCAGTAGACCGACTGGTCCTTTCACCCGACGCTCCAGAGTGCGGACCGCGAGCATGGCGGCAACACCGACGCCGCCGCCGACCAGGGTGGCCCAAGGCGATCCGGCATGCTTGAGGTCAGGCAGGATCTCGCCCGCCGCCGCGGCGAATACGACGCCTGCGGCGAAGTGCTGGATGGCGCTGACCAAGACGGGTCCCGGCCGCATGTTGACGGCGACCGCGGCGCCGAGGACGGCGGCGGCTGCCGGGATGAGGGTATAGAGCCAGGCTTGCATCGCAGGTTCAGACCACGCCGTCCGGGGCCAGGGCGCAGGCGGTCGTCTCGCTCGTCTCGACCTGCAACGTGACGTGGACGATCCCGAAGCGGCCCCTCAATTCGCGTGCGGCTCGTATAAGGAAAGCGTCGTCCGTGCCGTCCGGCCTTACGAGATGGCTCGTCAGGGCGACCTCGGTCGTGCTCATCGGCCAGACGTGATAGTCGTGGACGGCCGTGACGTCCTCCAAGCCCCGCAGATGCGCGCGCACGGCGTCAGGGTCGATGCCGGGGGGCACGGCGGCGAGCGACATCCGCACGCTGTCGCGCAGGAGTCCCCAAGTGCTCCATACGACCGCCGCGGCGATGAGTAGGCTGGTCACCGGATCGAGCCAACGCCAACCCGTCAGGGCGATAAGCAGGCCGGCGACGACGACGCCCGCCGAGACGGCGGCATCGGCGGCCATGTGCAGAAAGGCCCCCTTCACGTTGAGGTCGCCTTCGCGCCCCGATGCGAACAGCCAAGCGCTGATGCCGTTGATCAGGATGCCGATGCCCGCGACCACCATCACGGTGGTCCCGGCCACCGGTGCGGGCTCACCGAAGCGCCGGACGGCCTCCCAGGCGATGGCGCCCATGGCGACGAGGAGGATGACCGCGTTGAACAAGGCGGCCAGGATCGAGGAGCTCTTCATGCCGTAGGTGTAGCGCGGCTTAGGCGCCCGTTTCCCGAGAATGGCCGCGGCCCAGGCGACGGCGAGCCCGAGTACGTCCGAGAGGTTGTGGCCTGCGTCGGCGACGAGGGCGAGGGAATTGCTCAAGAACCCGTAGACCGCCTCGACGATCACGAAGGCGACGTTCAGACCGATGCCGACGGCGAAGGCCCTTCCGAAACCGAAGGATGCCTGAGCATTGCCGGAATGGCCGTGTTCGTGTCCACCTCCGTCACGGAGGGCACGGACGGAGCGATCTGCGTGTCCGGTCATTGGGAAATCCGCTCGGCTTCATGCCCTCGGCGGGGCGTCCGACATATGCGGCACGCCTAATTCCTCTAGCGACTGGAGGAGCAAGGGGTTTCGAACGTGGTGAGCGCATAAAATCCAATTCCGCGTGGCCGTAGGCATCAGTGAACCTCGTGCAGGCATTCACCGTGATCGGCCAGCACCTCGACGATGCGGCATTCCCGGACACTGCCCCGCGAGCATTGATCCAGCATCGCCTGGACCTCCACCCTCAACCCGGTGAGCCGCGCAATCCGGTCGTCGATGTCAGCGAGATGCCGGCGGGCGATTGCGTCTACCTCCCCGCACGGGCGTTCCGGCTGCTCGGCGAGATCGA
>NZ_BPRD01000703.1 GCF_022179745.1 Methylorubrum podarium | reverse complement strand
CCCCGTCGCCCTCGACGAGCACGGTGTAGAAGGCGGTGATCGAGCCGTGCTTGCCGGGGCCGGCGCGCTCCATCAGGCCGGGCAGGCTCGCGAAGACGGAGGGCGGGAAGCCGCGCCGGGTCGGCGGCTCGCCCGCGGCCAGCCCGATCTCGCGGAGCGCGCGGGCGAAGCGGGTGACCGAATCCATCATCAGCACGACGCGCCGGCCGGCGTCGCGAAAATGCTCGGCGATGGCCGTCGCGGCCTGGGCCGCCTGCACCCGCTCGACCGCCGAGCGATCGGAGGTCGAGACGACGAGGACGGTGCGGGCCATGCCCTCGGCCCCGAGATGGCGCTCGACGAATTCGCGCACCTCGCGCCCGCGCTCGCCGATCAGGGCGATGACGCAGATATCGGCTTGCGTGCCCTTCACGATCTGCGCGAGCAGCGAGGACTTGCCGCCGCCGGGCTCGCCGTAGATGCCGAGCCGCTGGCCCTCGCCGACGGTGAGCAGCCCGTCGATGACGCGGACCCCGAGCGGCATCGGCCGCTCGACCAATTGTCGCGTGAGCGGGTTCGGGGCGGGGCCGCGCAGGGGCCGCGTCGGCGCGTCCGAGAGGTCGGCGCCCCCGTCGAGGGGCCGGCCGCGGCCGTCGAGGATGCGCCCGAGCAGGCCGTCCCCCACCGGCACCTCGACCATGCGCCCGGTCGGCACGACCTCGACCCGGCCCGACAGGCCCTCGATGCCGCCGATCGGCGTCAGCAGGGCCGTCTCGGCCGAGAGGCCCACCACCTCCGCCTCGAGCGAGAGGCCGCCGCGGCCGTCCTCGAGGCGGCACAGCTCGCCGATCCGCACGCCCGGCACCACGGCGTGGATCATCGTGCCGACGGCGCGGGTAACGTGGCCGCGCAGGGGCCGCGTCTCGACCGCGCGCGCCGCCTCGCGCAGGCGCGGCAGGGCCTCGGTCAGCGCCGTCACCGCGCCCTGGGGATCCGACAACGGCGCGCTCACGATGCGCTCTTCCCGGACGCGGCCGAGAGGCCGGCCCGCAGCGCCCGCAGCTGCGCCTCCAGCCCGAGCTCGACGCTGCCGATGGCGCTGCGGAGGCAGCACTCGCCGGGCTGAAGCACCGGGTCGGCCTCGATCCTGAGGGAGCCGGTGTCGAGATCCGCGAGCCCGGCCCGCACCGTCTCCAGATCGCCCGGCGCGACCCGCAAGCTCGCCTCCGCGTCGGGGCGCAGGCGGGCGATGGCCTGGCGCACCGAGCGGACGAGCCGGTCGCCCGGCTCGAAATCGCCCAGGATCTCGGCGACGAGGCCGTGGACCAGACCGGGCAGCTCCCGCTCCAGGGCGGCGAGGTGGGCGGCGGCGCGGGCGGCGGTCTCGCTGATCCGGGCGGCGGCCGCCGCCTCGCCCGCGGCCCGGCCCTCGGCCTCGGCCCGGGCGCGCTCGCGCTCGACCAGGTCGCGGGCGAAGGCGCGGGTCTCGACGGCGTGCCGGTGCGAGGCGGCGAGCCCGGCCTGCGCCTCGCTCCAGATGCCGATCTCGGCGGCCCGGACGATGGGGCCGGCCGGCCGCAGGCGGGGCGTCGTCGGCTGCGCGCGCTCAGGCATCCTCGGTCTCCACCGCGTCGGCCACGAGGGCCATGATATCGGCGGCGATGCCCGCGAGCGCCGGATCGACCGGGCCGCCGTCGGCCGGCGTCCCCGGCGGCAGGGCGAGCCGCACCGCCCGGCGCAGGGGCTCCGGCGCGTCGTCGAGCCACGCGCCGAGGCAGGCATAGCCGTCGTGCAGGACGGCGCGCGCGAGGTCGCCGTGATCGTCCCGCGGGGGAACATGCGCGCCGTGGCGCAGGCCGAAGGCGTGGGCGTCCCGGCCGATGGCGGCGACGAGGGCGGCCAC
>NZ_BPRD01000702.1 GCF_022179745.1 Methylorubrum podarium | reverse complement strand
GTCGGCCACGGTGGCGAGCGCCACGAGGTCGAGGAAATCGGTCAGCCGCGGCTCGGCTGAGGCTCCGAAGGCGCCCTCCCCCCGCAAGCGGCGGGCGAGCGCGACCAGGGTCATGAAGACGACGCCCGCCGCGCAGAGATGGCCGAGCCCGGACAGGTCGTCGAGCCGGTTTGGGTTGACCAGGGCGCGGGTCGTCGGGAGCTCCTCCGGCGCGCCGTGGTGATCGAGCACGATCACGTCGAGGCCGAGGGAAGCGGCGGCGGCCAGGGGCTCATGGCCGGCGGTTCCGCAATCGACGCAGACGAGCAGGCCCGCTCCCTCCGCGCGCAGCGCGGTGACGGCGCCGACATTGGGGCCGTAGCCCTCCGTGATGCGGTCGGGGATGTGGATGCGCACCGGCACGCCGAGCGCCCGCAGATACGCGGCCAGCAAAGCCGCGCTCGACGCGCCGTCCACGTCGTAGTCGCCGAAGATCGCCACGGCCTCGCGGGTCCGCACGGCGTGGGCGAGCCGGTCGACCGCCGCCTCCATGTCCACGAGGACGGCCGGGTCCGGCATCAGGTCGCGCAGGCGCGGGGACAGGTAGGCCTCGGCCTCCGCCGGCCGCACGCCGCGCCCGACGAGGACGCGGGCGAGCAGGTCCGGCAGCCCGTAGGCCTGGCTCATGGTCGTCGCCAGGGCCTGTAGACTGGGATCGCCGCAGCGCTCCCGCCACGGCCGCCCCAGCACGGAGGCGGAGACGTCGAGGAACGGGCGGGGCAGATCGGGGTGGGAAGCGAGGGACATGGCGGCGGACACGCGACGACCATACCCGCTTCGGCCGGCAAAAACTGCGCCCCGCAAACGACAGCGGGGCGGACGATTGCTCGCCCGCCCCGCCGCCTGACCGCCATTGGGGCCGGTCAGAGGTTCTTGAGGATGCTGTCGACGACCTTCTTGGCGTCGCCGAACAGCATCATCGTGTTGTCGCGGAAGAACACCTCGTTCTCGACGCCGGCATAGCCGGAGCCCATGCCGCGCTTGATGAAGAGGACCGTCTTGGCCTTCTCCACGTCGAGGATCGGCATGCCGTAGATCGCCGAGGTCTTGTCGGTCTTGGCGGCCGGGTTGGTGACGTCGTTGGCGCCGATCACGAAGGCCACGTCGGCCTGCGGGAACTCGCCGTTGATGTCCTCCAGCTCGAACACCTCGTCGTAGGGCACGTTGGCTTCCGCCAGGAGCACGTTCATGTGCCCCGGCATGCGGCCCGCCACCGGGTGGATGGCGTACTTCACGTCCACGCCCTCCTTCTTCAGCAGGTCGGCCATCTCGCGCAGGGAGTGCTGCGCCTGGGCGACCGCCATGCCGTAGCCGGGGACGATGATGACCTTCTCGGCGTTCTTCATGATGTAGGCCGCGTCGTCCGCCGAGCCCTGCTTGACGGGGCGCGTCTCGACCTGCCCGCTACCGGCCGCGGCGGTATCCCCGCCGAAGCCGCCGAGGATGACCGAGATGAACGAGCGGTTCATCGCGTGGCACATAATGTAGGACAGGATCGCGCCCGACGAGCCGACCAGCGAGCCCGTGATGATGAGCGCGAGGTTGCCGAGCGTGAAGCCGATGCCGGCCGCGGCCCAGCCCGAGTAGGAGTTCAGCATCGACACGACGACGGGCATGTCGGCGCCGCCGATCGGGATGATGATCAGGCCGCCGAGGATCAGCGAGACGATCACGATCAGCCAGAACGCGACCTTCGACTCGGTGCCGATGAAGATGCCGAGCAGCACGACCAGGAAGATCGCCACCGAGAGGTTGATGGCGTGCCGGGCCGGCAGCAGGATCGGCTTGCCGGACATGCGCCCGTCGAGCTTGGCGAAGGCGATGACCGAACCGGTGAAGGTGATCGCGCCGATCGCCACGCCGAGACCCATCTCGAACAGCGACTGCTTGTGGAAGTGGCCGTTCTCGATGATGCCGAAGGCCTGGGGCGCGTAGAGCGCACCGGCCGCCACCGCGACCGCCGCGAGGCCGACCAGCGAGTGGAAGGCGGCGACGAGCTGCGGCATCGCCGTCATCGGCACCCGCTTGGCGATCACGGCACCGGCGCCGCCGCCGAGGCCGAGGGCGAGGAGCACGAGGATCCAGGCGCTGAGGCCG
>NZ_BPRD01000701.1 GCF_022179745.1 Methylorubrum podarium | reverse complement strand
TCCGACGAGGCGCGGGGCGGGGATGAACCGAGAGTTTTCGAGTATATGCTGGGGTATCGAATAAAAATACGTATTTGTCGGCATCATTCAAAATCACAGGGTTTTTTCTCGGCCCGGTGAGCACGCATTCATCGAATGCCGGTGAAGATCTGTCATGGACTTGCCTCGGATGGCAGTCGGAGGCAATGCTGTCGGAATCGGGCGGATGTCGCTGGCCCTCGATGCCTTTTCGGAGCCGCCGCAGACCTGCTCGATTTTGCCGGCTCGTTCTTCGGGGCGCAGGATGGATCGAGACATCCATCGCGTCGAGAGGCGCTTCACCTCGGGATCCGGTGGCGCTTCTGCAACAAGGCGGTCGCCGCAGGTGTGAAACCTGGGCGTGTGCGATTGCCGATCGCACATCCGTGCCGCGGTGATCTCGCCCCACCCGGTGGATGCGACGCCGACCGAGCGATCAAAGATTCATCATCTTCGCCGCCATTGCGCAGGAATGAGGCATTGGGTTGCGTGCAGGTTTCGAAGTTGAGGTTCTACGTTTATTTGATTTTGTTTGGTGTTTTTTGAGGTCAATGTTTCGGATTCGGCTCGATCCAGTGCGATATGCATCAATCGGATTTTCCGGAAGAAGCGTAGTCGCCGAAGTTTTTGCCGAGATTTTGGGCACATGTATTTCAGGTTGTTGTGATCAGCGGTGGGCAATTGATATCAGAGCTGCAACACCCACGCTAAAAACTGCTCGGGCCCTTGTCTGGTATGATCCGATCCTGAATGGTGCTCGGACGCAACGGTGCCCAGGGGCGTCTGTCAGTGTTCTACCCCAGTGTTCTCGCACGCAGCTTGGCCGCTGCCTGCCTTGTTGCGGCCGGGACGGCCTGCACCGTCACGCCGCGGGACGGCCCGATCGCGTCCGCTGTCCGCTCCTCCGCCGACGTCACGATCGAGCCGACCCCTGAATCGGTGAGCTACGCCCTCGTTTCCCTCAGCCCGACCGCACTTTCGGCCACCAACCGCAGCACGAGCGCCGCGACTCCAGCCTTCACCCGTTTCGTGAGCGGCGGCCGCGCCTCTCAGGCGCGCATCGCGCCCGGCGACGTTCTGGCGATCACCGTGTTCGAGGCCTCGACCGGCGGCCTGTTCCTGCCCAACGAATCGGGCAGCCGGAACGGCAACTTCGTCCAGGTGCCTAATCAGCAGGTCGATGGCGGCGGCACCATCAACGCGCCCTATGCCGGCACGATCCGCGTCGTCGGCATGACGCCGGACGAGGTCGGCCGGGAGATCGCCCAGCGTCTGGCCAAGCGGGCCATCGAGCCGCAGGTCGTGGTGACCATCGCGGAGCGCCGCGGCAACGACATCTCGGTTCTCGGCGATGTCAACCTGCCGACGCGCTTCTCGCTCGATCCCGGGGGGATGCGGGTGCTCGGCGCGGTCGCCCGCGCGGGCGGCCCGCGCAGCCCCGCTTACGAGACGCTGATCACGGTGCAGCGCGGCGCCCGCACGGAGCAGGCTCTGATGACGAGCCTGGTCAAGAACCCCGCCCAGAACATCCAGCTCGCCGCCGGCGACGTGGTCTACATCTCGCGCGAGCCCAAGATCTTCCTCACGCTCGGCGCCACCCTGCCGCCGGGTTCGGTCGGCGGCATCAACAACCGGCGCTTCCCCTTCGACAACGACAACATGACGCTCGCGGAAGCCATCGCCAAATCCGGCGGCCTCGACGATGCGCGGGCGGACCCGTCCGCCGTGTTCATCTACCGCATGGAGGCGCGGCGGACCCTGTCCGAGATGGGCGTCGACGTCTCGAAATACGCGAGCGAACTGGTGCCGACCATCTATACGGTCGACCTGAACCGCGCCGACGGCATGTTCCTCTCGAACGCGTTCTTCATGCGCAACCGGGACATCATCTACGTCTCGACGGCGCCCTCCACCGAGATCAACAAGTTCCTCGGCCTCACGCGCAACACGACGGGACTGTTCTACGATCTCAGCCTGGGGGCAGGCTCCATCGCCGCCGCGGCCCGCTGAGCGGGCCGTATCGGCGCCGCCTGGCGCGCAGGACATCGACGGCCCGTTGGTCGGCGACATGTCCCGCGGATCGGCGGCCGGCCGCGTGTCCCCCGATACCGTTTCCGGCTGATCGGTTCGGTCTCTCCCGACGTCCTTGCGAGGCGAACGCCGTCCGGGGCGCGCGCCTTCCGGGGGCGTCGTACCCCGGACCGCTTCGGCTTCGCCCCGCAACGACCGGGGCAGACGCCGACGGGATCGCCCGGAAGCCGTCTGAAACGCCCGCGGCGTGCAGGGGCCGGAACAGGGCCGCGGACGACCCTTCCTTCAGGGGGAGGTCCGCTTGGCCATGCCGCCCACGGCGCGTCCCGCGGGAAGGCGCGTGCGGAAGAGCTGTCGCGCGGGCGCCTCGAACAGGCGGAAGACGGCGTAGCTGACGCCGATGCAGATCGGGACGAAGACGAAGCCCGCCAGCGGCGACAGGTCGGCGATCTTGGTCTTGAACAGGTACTGCGTCGCGCCGGCCGCGGCGATGATCATCGATCCCTGCGTCAGGTAGACCGCGTAGGACGTCTCGCCGAGGAATGTCGCGAGGCGGGCGGCCCGGCCGGAGAAGACGGCACCGACGGCGGCGATCACCAGAGCGGGCAGGAGGATGAGGACCGCGAAGCCGTCGGCCACGGGCTGCAGCGGCTCCGGGAGCCAGAGCTTGGCCTGGGCCAGACCCGCGGCCGCGGCGCTGCTCGCCGCGGCCGCGGG
>NZ_BPRD01000700.1 GCF_022179745.1 Methylorubrum podarium | reverse complement strand
GATGAAGAAGCCGGCGAGGTGGCCCGGCTCCGAGGGCCGGTTGGCGCCCAGCGCGATGGCGACCGCGATGGTGCCGGGCCCGGTGGTGAAGGGGAGGGTGAGGGGAAAGAAGGCGATCTCGGCGAGGTTCTCGCCGGCCTCGGGCTCGGACGCCTCGGCATGCTTGCGGGCCTCCCGCGTCTCGGGCGCGTTGAGCAGGGTCCAGGCGAAGGCCGCCACGAACAGGCCGCCGGCGATGCGCAGGGCGGCGAGCGACACGCCGAAGAAGTTGAGGATCGGGGCGCCGGCCCAGAGGGCGGCGAGCATCACCAGGGCGGCGTAGAAGCCGATCCGCCGCGACAGCTCCGCCCGCTCTCCCTGCGAGCGGTCGGCGGTGATCTGCGCGAACATCAGCGCCGAGCCGATCGGGTTGACGATGGAGAACAGGCCGGACAGCGCGAGCAGGAAGCTCGTCAGCACGGTCTCGAATCCGATGGATGCCAGCATGCGGGCCCGGCTCGGCAGTCTGCGGGAACGGGAGGGGCTTTAGCCCGGCTGTCCGGCCGGCACCAGCACCCGTGCCGGCACGCGGCTCTCCAGGCGGCGGACCTGCCGCACCGCGACCGGCCGGTACAGTTGCTTGGTGGCATCCACCACGTGCAGGCCGGCGAACGGCATGGCGAGGCCGGTGCCGAACCGCTCCCAGGCGGCGGCGGTGCGGAGCCAGAATCGGCTGCGGATCGGCGGCATGTAGAGGGTCTCGGCCCAGCCCTCCGGCGAGAACAGCGTGTCGCGCATCAGCCGCGAGAGCTGCGAGCGGCTGTAGGGCTGGCCGTGGCCGAAGGGCGTCGCGTCCCGCCGCGCCCAGACGCCGGTCCGGTTGGGCACGACGAGGATCAGGCGCCCCCCCGGCGTCAGGACCCGCCAGACGTCGGCCAGGAGTTCGCTCGGGCTCTCCACGGCTTCGAGCGCGTGGACGAGGATGACGCGGTCGACCGCGGCCTCGGGGAGGGGCAGCATGGTGAGATCCGCGAGCGCCGTCACCGAGCGCCCGCTGGAGGGCCAGTTCACCACGCCCTGCGTCGCCGGCATGAAGGCCAGCGTCCGCTCGGCGATGACGTGGACCGGACCGAGATAGGGCGTGACGTAGCCGAGCCCGAGCACGCGCAGCCCCGAGACCGAGCCGAGAAAGCCGTGGATCGTCCGGCCGACGACACGGTGCGTGACGACGCCGAGCGGACTGGCGTAGAAGGCGCGCAGATCCGTGACGTCGAGGCGCATCGGATGGGGTGCCGGCACGGCCGGTTGTCCTCCACGAGACGGATGCCGCAAGGCTGGTGCCGCATCAATGGGGATCGCGGGCGCATCCGGCAAGCGGGGCGCTGCCGCCGGCTCCGGAACCGTGGCCGCCATGCACCCGTTCCCTGCCGGTCCCGTGCCGGCGGTGTTGTGAGAGAGTCAGACTGGTGAAAGGGTCTTCGATGACGAGCGCGACCCCCGACATCCGCACCTTCCTGTGCCGGAGCGACAATATCGGCGTGCTGATCCGCGATTCCACCAGCGGCGCCTGCGCCGCCATCGACGTGCCGGATGCGGACGCCGTCCTCGCCGCGCTCGACGCGGAGGGCTGGCAGCTCACCGACATCCTCGTCACCCACCGCCACGGCGACCACATCGAGGGGATCCCCGCGGTGGTGGAGCGCACGGGCGCGCGGGTCACCGCGCCGGAGAAGGCGCGCACGGCGGTGCCGGGCGCGGCCCGCTACGTCAGGGAAGGCGACACGGTCACCGTCGGCAACCTCTCGGCCGCGGTCTGGGAGACGCCGGGGCATTGCGCCGACCACGTCACCTACCACTTCGCCGATGCCGGCGTGGTGTTCGCGGGCGACACCCTGTTCACCCTCGGCTGCGGCCGGGTGATGGAGGCCGAGCCCGAGACGCTCTGGCGCTCGCTGGTCCGCTTCCTCGACCTGCCCGACGCGACGTCGGTCTATAGCGGCCACGATTACGTGCTCTCCAACGGCCGCTTCGCGCTCGCCGCCGATCCGGACAACGCCGACCTGAAGGAGCGCGTGGCGCAGGCCGAGCGGCTCGCCGAGACCGGCGGTTTCCTGATCCCCTCGACCATCGGCGAGGAGAAAGCGACGAACCCGTTCCTGCGCGCGGGCGAGCCCGTGCTCGCCCGCTCGGCCGGGCTGGAGCCGGGCTCGGACCCGGCGGCGGTGTTCACGGCCCTGCGGCTGTGGAAGAACCGCTTCTGAGGCCTGTGGACGGGCGGGATCAGGTGTCGCCGTGGTTCCATTGACCGGGCCGCGTGTGTTCGGCGAGACCTTGCCTTTGGGTCGGTGCCGTGTGATCGAAGCCCACGGTTTTGCGCATCGCAACACGACCCGCTCGTCCGCGTAGCCTCGGCGAAAGGCCGGTTCCCTTGCCCACCCTGTTCCGTTTCCTCGCCACGATCGCGATCCTCGCGGGCCTCGTCTTCGCCGGCATGTTCGCGCTGGCGACCTTCGTCCAGCCGACGCCGCGGGAGATGAGCGTCACCATTCCTCCCGCGAAACTCCAGCCGGGCAACCGATGAGCGCGGACGGTTCCGCGCCCCCTGGGGGGGCGGAGGATCCGGGCCAGCTCTTTCTCGACATGCTCGCCGCCGAGCGCGGCGCGGCGGCCAACACCCTGGCGGCCTACCGGCGCGACCTCGACGACTACCTCGGATATCTCGCGCAAGCCGGGATCGATCCCGAGGAGGCGCAGGCCGACCAGGTCCGGGCCTACATCGCCTCCCTGGAACCCCGCGGGCTGAAGGCGTCCTCGGCGGCCCGGCGCCTCTCCTGCATCCGCGGCTTCCACCGCTTCCTCTACGCGGAGGGCTACGCCGAGACCGATCCGACCGCGCCGGTCGCCGCCCCGCGCCGGGCCAAGGGCCTGCCGAAGATCCTGTCGGTGGCCGAGGTCGACCGCCTGCTCGCGACGGCGCGCGAACGGGTCGAGGCGGCGGGCGAC
>NZ_BPRD01000699.1 GCF_022179745.1 Methylorubrum podarium | reverse complement strand
CGCACGGCGGCCTCCGCCTCGGGCAGCGTCTCGGCCACCGTCACGCCCTTGCCGGCGGCGAGCCCGTCGGCCTTGACCACGATCGGCGCGCCGCGCTGGTTCAGATAGGCCAGCGCCGGCTCCAACGCCGTGAAGCGGGCGAAGGCGGCGGTCGGGATGTCGTGCTCGGCGCAGAGATCCTTGGTGAACCCCTTCGAGCCTTCGAGTTGCGCCGCGGCCCGGGTCGGGCCGAAGGCGGGGATGCCGGCGGCCTGAAGGTCGTCGACGAGCCCGGCGACCAGGGGCGCCTCCGGCCCCACCACCACCAGCCCGACGTTTTCGGATCGGCAGAAGGCGACCACCGCCGCGTGGTCGGATACGGCGAGGTCCGGCCGGTTCTCGCCGTGCTGCGCCGTGCCGGGATTGCCCGGCGCGACGAACAGCGTCGCGCAGAGCGGCGACTTCGCGATGGCCCAGGCCAGGGCGTGCTCGCGCCCGCCGGAGCCGATGAGCAGGATGGAGAAGGGCTCGGTCATGACGAGACCCCTTCCCAAAAAATTCGGACCGGGGAAAGGGCGTTTCGCGTTTGCCCCGGCAATGCAAGGGACAGACACGGGAGAACCGCCGCATGACGACCCAGGGCACGCTCCCGCGCGAGGATCGTGAGACGCCGCGACGGGAGCGGCGGCGCCTCGGCCTCGAGGGCGCCAACACCCTGGTGCAGACGCTGGCGATCCTCGGGGCGGGGGCCTGGGGCGTCTACACCTTCGTCTACGAGGCGCGGATCAAGCCGGGGCTCGCCCCGCCCTCGGTCTCGGTGAAGACCGACCTCGCCCGGGTCGGCGAGCGCGGCGACCGGGTGGCGATCCGCTCGACCGTGACCCGCACCAATGTCGGCCAGGCGGGCGTGCGGGTGCTCGGGCTCACCTATACCGTGATTGGTATCCGCACCCGCTTCGCCGAGCCGGGCGCGGACGAGGCGGCGCGGGAGGCCGCCTTCAAGGCCTCCCTCTCGGGTTCGGCGAACGTCGATTCCGCCCGCGACTACGTGCGCGAGAGCGGCGGCGCGCCGATCCTGCGCCAGGGCCTGCTGTTCTCCGGCGCGACGCCCCTGCCGAGCGAGCCCTCCGACCTCAATCCGGGCGAATCCCTCTCCCGCGACGTCATCGTCTACGCCGACCGCAAGACCTTCGACGCGGTGCGGTTCGAGGTGCGCCTCGCCTACGCCAAGGAGGACGACCCGCCGGTGCGCCTGCGCTTCGAGGCGGGGGCGGACGGGGTGCTCGCCACCGTCCCGGCCGAGCCCTGCCCCGCGCCGAAATGCCCGCTGCGGACGACGGATTTCGCCACCGAATTCTCGCTGTGGTGAGGGGGCCGATGCGGCCCTTCGTCCGCCGTCCGCCGGGGATCATCTTATCCCGCGCGCCGGACGGAACGGTTGGCCGGGCTCGCCTGTTGATCAGGGCCATGCCGATCTGTCGCCACTCGATCGCCTCCCCCTCCCGCCCGCCCCGCGAGCAACCGATCGTTCGGCTGTCGCATTACGTGGTCCGCCGCCGCGCGGCGCCCCGGGCCGCCAACGACAACCGCCGCTCGCGGCTCCCGCCGGTCTGGCCCTGGGCCATGGCGGCCGCCGCCGCCCCGGCCGTGACGGCGGCGCTGATCCTCACGCGTCTGATCTGATCCCGGGTCCTTTTCCCTCGCTCGTCGCCGTTCCGCCCCTGAGCACCCGCCGCATCCGGAACGCCGTCTCGTGCAGGGTGCGCGCGCCCTTCGCCCAGGCCCGGCCGCCGAGCCGGAACGGTCGCGACAGCCGCTCGACCCGCTCCAGCCGCTGACGCAGGGACGCGACCTGCCGCTTCAGGGCGATGCGCTCCACCTCCTCCAGGGAGGGCAGGGCGCCCGCCGTCGCGTCCCGGCCGAGTTCGCGGCTCACCCGGATCTTCTCCGCATCCGCCACGCTGGCGAGCGCCCGGCCGAACCCGGCCCGGTCGAGTTCCGGCGGCAGGAACGGGCGCAGCTTGTCGTAGAGGTAGTCGGCATCCTGCGCGAAGCGGGGGAACTTGATCAGGCAGAGCGGCACGTCGTGATCGAGCAGCCGCTCCACCAAGGTATGGAAGGCGTGGCCGAGGATGCGCGCCTGATCGAGCGGTTCGAGCGAGTAGGTGACGCCGCCCGGCACGGTGCCGAAGTCCCGCCAGGGCGCTTCGAGCGCCGCCGTGCCCGGCCGCGCGTAGAGGCTGTTGAGTTCGAGCGC
Source organism: Methylorubrum podarium (assembly GCF_022179745.1). GTDB lineage: Bacteria > Pseudomonadota > Alphaproteobacteria > Rhizobiales > Beijerinckiaceae > Methylobacterium > Methylobacterium podarium. The sequence goes on along the minus strand of NZ_BPRD01000699.1, from coordinate 306 downwards.
GATGCGGCTGGTGACCGCCTCGCGCAGGTCGCGCACCGGCAGGATCGCCCCGTCGAGCCGCACCGTGTCGTCGGCGAGGAACTGATCGACGAACTGGTAGGCCCAGGGGCTCTTGATGACGTAGGGGCAGTCCCGGACGCTGAGGGGATCGCTCTCCAGCCCCGCCTGCGCCGCGGGGTCGTAGCCGGTGCGGGGGTTGCGCGACAGCGCGGTCTCCAACCCGCAGGCGGTGAGCACCTGAACCAGGAAGGTGGTGCCGGCCCGACCCGATCCGGCAATGATCAGATGGCGCCGCCGCGCGCCCGT
>NZ_BPRD01000698.1 GCF_022179745.1 Methylorubrum podarium | reverse complement strand
CAGATGGATCTGCCCGCCCTGCTTCCGCCGCGGCAAGCCGATGCGCTGTGCCTGCCGCGCCTCGGCCTGGGCGTTCACCGCCTGATGGCCGTTCCGCTGCCGCCGTTGGCGCTGACGCGGGGGGCCGTTCCCGCGGCGGCGGGGCGGGGCGCGCGCGAGCGCCGCGAGGCGCTCTGCTTCGTCCCGCTGCATCGGCCGACGCTCCGGCGTCTCCTGCCGGGCACGCGACCCGACGCCCTGCGCGGTCAGGTCGTCTTCGGGCCGCCGGGCACGGGGACGGCGACGACCGCCGTGCGGCTCGGCAAGGGGGCGAGCGTCGCCGTCTCGGCCATCCTCGACGGCGAGGTCCACCAGCTCCTGGGCATCGCGAGCCGTGAGCGCGCTGCCGAGACGGTGACCGTGTTCGCCGATGGCAACGGCGTCGTGGTCTCGCCCGGGGTCAAGCAGGGCAGGGTAGGGCACCCGCTGACCTTCAAGGCGACCGCCCGGGAAGGCGGGAGGCACGCGCTTCGATTCACGTTCTTGACTCGCGACCGCATCGTTTCGAAGATCCAGAGAACGGTCGAGGTTTACGAGGACAACGGTCAGGATGGCTCGTCGGCATGGCGGTCGCCGAAAGCGGGATGAGATCGCAGCCGGCGCGTTCCGAATGCGCATCGCCACGTCCACGAGCGACCACTCGCCCGCGAGGACCGAAGTCAGCGTCTTCGGGGCGGGGCAGCTCGACAGCCTGCGCTTCCACGGAGGCCCGCTGCGCGGTGCGCTGGCCGACGCCGTCCGCGCGTTCGCCGAGGGCCTGGCCGAGTTCGCCGGGCGCACCTGGGCACCCGAGGCCCAGGACCCGGCGTCGGCGGCGAGGCTGCAATCCTTCCAGAACGCCGCCGTGAGCCTCTTCAGCAACCTCTTCCGCCACACGGATCCCGAGAAGGGGGCCAAGGTCCGTGCCGACCTGGACTTCTACCTCGATCACCCGAACCTCAGGTCGATCACGTTCGACAGCGACCTGGCCGGCATCCCGCTCGACGCCCTGCACTACGGGCGCGTGGGCTCGGGGTTCGACGTCGAGCGCTTCCTCGGCAGCCGGGCCCCGCTGATCCACGCGCCGAGGCCTGATAAGGAAGAGAGGGAGGCGGACGACGCCGCGCCATCCGTCGGCCTGCTCGGGTCCACGCGCGTCACCTCCGTGTCCCGACGCGACGAGGCCAGCATCTTCGCCGTCTTCGAGGACCTTGGCGCCGCCTGCACGACGCGGGAGGACACGCCCCTGCTCGGCCTGGACAGGGAGCCGATGGCCGTGGCCGACCTCGCGTCCCTGTTCCGCGCGCTGGGCCAGCTCAGGTCGGTCTGGCACGTCACCAGCCACATGGAAAGCTTCGCGGGCCAGCACTACTTCGTGCTCGACAACGGGCTGGAGGTCCGGCCCGACTTCTTCAGCCCGCACCAGAAGGAGGCCCGTCCCTTGGTCGGGGAGCCTCTCGTGTTCCTGAACATCTGCGCATCGGCGGCCCCCGGGGTCATCGCCGACAGCAACTTCCCGGACAACCTGCACCTCATGCAGGCGGGCGGCGTGATCGCGACCCACTGCCTCGTCAACGAACGCTTCGCCACGGAATTCGCGCGCCGGTTCTACCGGCACGCATTCTCCCGCGCGCCCGGGGTGCGGGGCGAGCGCCTGACGGTCGCGGAGAGCCTGCATCAAGCGCGACGCGACAGCCTCCACCGGGACGGATCCGTCGCCAGCCTCTGCTATTCCTTCCATGCCCTGGACGATTTCGCCCTGCCCGGGGCCATCGAGGGCGAGGTCGCCACGGCGCGCGGGGAAGCTCTGCATGGAGCGGCATAAGAGGGGCGGCACCGGGACGGCGGCAGCCGAGCCCGCGGTGTGGGCCGTCCTGCGGACCGGCGGGAAGCAGTACGTCGTCCGCACCGGCGACCGGCTGAACGTCGCCCGCTCGGACTACCTGGCGGCCACGGTCCGCGACGCGGACGGACGCCGCTTCCACGCGTTCGACGACATCCTCATGCTCGGCTCGGGCGAGGGCACCGTCGTCGGCAGCCCGAACGTGCCGAACGCGCGGGTCATCGCGGAACTGCTGCCCGAGAAGCGGGGACCGAAGACAGTCTCGTTCAAGAAGCGGCGGCGCCAGAACTCCCGGCGGATGCGAGGCCACCGCCAGGTCCTGCAGCCCGTGCTGATCGTCTCGGTGGAGCCAGGCGACGGGCCCTTTGGCGAGATGGCTTGGCGGAGCGTCGACCGGTCCGGACCGGCGGAGCGTGGCAGGTTGGCGGGTGCCGCCGTTCCCGACCTCCTCGCGAGCCTCCGGTGGGGTGGGCCCGGGCAGGCCGTCGAGACGCTGCGGGAGGTGGCGACAAGGTCCTGGTCCGACGTGGCGGAACGGGAGCGCCGGGAAGTGGAGAGGTCCCTCGAACCGCTCCTGACCGCACCGGACGCACGTCTGCGCGCCGCCTCGGCGCTCGCCCTGGCGACCGTCACGGGCGTCCCGGCGGGCGGGGCCACGCCGGATGCCGTGGCCGATGCCTTGACCCGGTATTTCGCGCGCACCGGACGTCGCCACTTCGCCGAGGTGGCCGTCCGGGCCGGTGC
>NZ_BPRD01000697.1 GCF_022179745.1 Methylorubrum podarium | reverse complement strand
GGCGGCCCGGCGCAGGTCGCCCAGCATGCGCGGATGGTTGGTGCCGGGATTCTGGCCGACGACGAAGATCGCGTCCGCCTTCTCGAAGTCTTCGAGCAGCACCGTGCCCTTGCCGATGCCGATGGCCTGAACGAGGGCGATGCCGCTCGCCTCGTGGCACATGTTCGAGCAATCGGGGAAGTTGTTGGTGCCGTAGGCGCGGGCGAAGAGCTGGTAGAGGTAGGCCGCCTCCAACGAGGCGGCCTACCTCTACCAGCTCTTCGCCCGCGCCTACGGCACCAACAACTTCCCCGATTGCTCGAACATGTGCCACGAGGCGAGCGGCATCGCCCTCGTTCAGGCCATCGGCATCGGCAAGGGCACGGTGCTGCTCGAAGACTTCGAGAAGGCGGACGCGATCTTCGTCGTCGGCCAGAATCCCGGCACCAACCATCCGCGCATGCTGGGCGACCTGCGCCGGGCCGCCGAGCGCGGCGCGCGGGTCGTGGTGCTCAACCCCGTGCGCGAGCGCGGGCTGGAGCGCTTCGCCGACCCGCAGAACAGCGTCGAGATGCTGCGCGGCGCGAGCCGCCCGATCGCCAGCCACTACTACCAGCCGAAGCCCGGCGGCGACATGGCCGCCTTCCGCGGCATCGCCAAGGTCGTCTTCGCCCGCGACGCGGCGGCGATCGAGGCGGGCAAGCCCTCGCTCCTCGACCACGCCTTCATCGCCGCCCATACCAGCGCCTTTGCCGAGTACCGCGCGGCGGTCGAGGCGACGGCGTGGGAGGCGATCCTCGACCAGTCGGGCCTGACCCGCGAGGCGATCGAGACCGCGGCCGACGTCTATCTCGGGGCCGACCGGGTGATCGCGACCTGGGCGATGGGCGTGACCCAGCACCGCCACTCGGTGGCGACGATCCGCGAGATCGCCAACCTCCTGTTCCTGCGCGGCCATATCGGCCGGCCCGGCGCGGGCCTGTGCCCGGTGCGCGGCCATTCCAACGTGCAGGGCGACCGCACGGTCGGAATCAACGAGAAGCCGCCGCTCGGCCTGCTCGAAGCGCTCGACCAGGAATTCGGTCTGACGACGCCGCGCCAGCACGGCCACAACGTGCTCGGCGCCATCGGCGCGATGCTCGACGGCTCGTCGAAGGCCTTCATCGGGCTCGGGGGCAACTTCGTGCGCGCCACGCCGGACACGCGGCTGGTCGAGAAGGCGCTCGCGGCGTGCGAACTCACCGTCCACATCGCGACGAAGCTCAACCACTCGCACCTCGTGCCGGGCCGGGTCGCCTACCTGCTGCCCTGCCTCGGCCGCACGGAGATCGACCGCAACAGCCGGGGCAAGGTGCAGATCGTGACCGTCGAGGATTCGATGAGCATGGTCCATGGCTCGGGCGGCATCAACAAGCCCGCCTCGCCACATCTGCGCTCGGAGATCGGCATCATCGCCGGCATGGCCGCCGCCGCCGTCGGCTCCGAGCGGATCGACTGGGCCGCCCTCGCCGACGATTACGATCGCATCCGCGACCTGATCGAGCGGACGATTCCGGGGTTTGCCGGCTTCAACACCCGGGTGCGCCGACCGCGCGGCTTCATGCTGCGCAATCTCGCCGCCGAGCGGGTGTTCGAGACGGCGACCGGCCGGGCGGGCTTCTCCAGCGGGCCGCTGCCGGTGGCGACTGAGCACCAGCGCGCGAGCCGGCAGGGCGACACCTTCGTGCTGCAGACCTTCCGCAGCCACGACCAGTACAACACCACGATCTACGGCCTCGACGACCGCTACCGCGGCGCTCGCCGTAGACGCCGCGGTAGCGGTCGT
>NZ_BPRD01000696.1 GCF_022179745.1 Methylorubrum podarium | reverse complement strand
TCGAGGGCGCCCGCGCCGGTGCCGCCGATGCCGCGGTCCCCGGCGGGGTCCTGAGCGGGGGCACCGGGCGTCTGCGGCCATGCGGGGTGCGGCCGCCACAGAACGGTGCCGGCGAGCAGCGCCAGCAGCCCGCGGCGGGTCGGGGGGAGGCGGCTCAAGGCGCGCGGCCCTCCGCCGCGTCCGACGCGCTATCCGGGCCGGTCACCGTGCCGGGATCGCGGGCGGGCACCTCCTCCCGGTAGACGTAGATGCCGAAATTCCAGCGGTGGCGTCCGCCGGCATCCTCCGCGCAGGCGGCGTGCGCCTCGGCGTTGGCCTGCTTCAGCGCCCCCATCGCGATCTCCCGCGCCCGCTCCTCCAGCCGCGCGGCGAGCCCGTCGGAGAGGCCGTCGTAATGGACGGCGCGCTCGAAGAAGCGCGGGGAGGGGGCGGCGACGTTCTCGGCGGCGGCCGCGATGTGGTCGTGCAGGTTGCGCCCGAAATAGTAGAGCTGCGGCTCGTCCCCGCCCTTGGGCAGGTAGGCCGCCTCCAGCAGGCGCACCCGGCCCTCCGGGTCGAGGATGGCGAGGCCGCGGTCGAGCCACTCGTCGAGCACGGCGCGGGGCCGCACGTCCTTGGTCACGCCCGCCACGAGGCTCTCGAAGGAGGGCGACGCGTCGTCGGCGGAGCGCGGCAGCGGCAGCGGCCGGCCCTGGCCGTCGGTGAATTCGGGCGCGGCGACCCAGCGGGCGATGATCCGGCTCGTGCGCGAGACCGTCGCGGGCACCTGGCTCACCGGCGCGCCCGCCCCGCGCAGGCGGCGCACCTCCTTGCGGTGGATCCCCGTCAGCAGGCTGACCCGGCTGTCGGTCTGCTCCTTGCCGGGCAGGGCGAAATCGTACTCGGCGACGTTCACGTAGAGTTCGCGCAGCAGGTTGGTCAGGGCCGGGAAGGTGATGCCCCGCTGCACCAGCAGGCGCACGAGCGGCCGCAGCAGGCGGGCCACCGGGCCGTGCAGCGCGGCGCCGTCCGGAGACGGGGCAGGTTCGGTCAGCTGAGACATGGCCCGACCTTAATGGTCGTGGTGTGGGAGACAATCCCACGATGTGCGCCCTGGCACCAAAGCGATGGAATTTCCGCTTGTCGTGGGATTTTTGCACACGTAACACTTCGTGGTCAATTTTCCCACATGCAACTCAGGCAATCGGAAGGCGCCGCCATGATCGAACTGAGACCCCGAAGCGTGCCGGGCGAGACGCCGCTCCTGCTCGCCGCTCGCCCCCGTCCGATCCTGTCCGGAACCGTTCGGCCGCTGCTCCGCGGCGCCGTTCTCGCCGCCTGTCTGTCGGCAGCGCTCGGATTGCCCGCCATCCGGGCCTTCGCCGCCGACCGGGTCGCGTCCTTCAGGATCTCGGCGGCCTCCGATACCGGCCTCGCCGCGCCGCGCGGCCAAGCGATACGGCCCATGCTCGTCCGGGGGACGGCCCGATGAGGGCCGCCATGGAGACGGCCTTTCCCACGGCGGGCCTCGCCGCGCGCCGGCTTCGTCCGCCGCG
>NZ_BPRD01000695.1 GCF_022179745.1 Methylorubrum podarium | reverse complement strand
GCGGAAGCAGCTGCCAGCTCCCCCCTGGGGATCATCCTGTCAAGCCCGTGCTCTTCTAGGCTGTTTCCACGAATCTGTGTATCCGAGATGGACGATACCCGCTTCCAGCAGGCATACGTGGAAACAGCTGGAAAATCGCGATGACCGGAGCTGCGATGAGCAGAGGGGGCTCCAGGCTTGCTGGTCCCTACTTCGACCAAGTTGCAGCACTCGACACGTTGCGCGCTGCATGGGGACGGGTTGCGGCCAATCGGGGAGCAGCCGGTGGCGATGGCGTCACCGTCGAGCGCTTCACACCTGTCGCCGAGTCGCAGATCGAGCGGCTCTCCCGTCTGCTCGTATTTGGGCAGTATCGTCCCGGTCCGGCGCGTCGGATCATGATCCCGAAACGCGGGGGAGGCGAGCGACCACTCGACATTCCTTGTGTCGCCGACCGGGTGGTGCAAGCGGCCGTCGCACTGGTGCTCGATCCCGTGCTCGATCTGGAAATGGAGCCGTCGAGCTTCGCCTACCGGCGTGGGCGCTCGGTAGCACAGGCGGTGGCGCGGGTTGACGCTCTGCGCCGCCAGGGCTTCGACCACGTCGTGGACGGTGACGTTCGTGCCTACTTCGAGAGCATCCCGCATGAGCGACTTATCGCGCGTCTTGAGCGCTCCATCGATGATCCTGCCCTCATCGACCTGATCTGGCTGTGGCTCGAAGCTTATTCTCTGACCGAACGGGGCATCCCTCAAGGATCACCCCTGTCGCCGCTCCTGGCTAACCTCTACCTCGACGCTGTCGATGAGGCCATCGAGGGGCGCGGCGTGCGTCTCGTGCGCTTCGCCGACGACTTCGTGCTTCTCTGCAATGGTCGCGCCCGGGCGGAGGATGCGCGGGCCCGCATGGCGATGCTGCTCGCGGAGCACGGCCTCGAACTGCACCCGGACAAGACCCGCATCGTATCATTCGCCGAGGGATTTCGATTTCTCGGCCACGTCTTTGCCCGGGCGCTCGTCGTCAAAGAGTTCGTGCTCGACGCCTCACCGGGCGAGGACGCGATCGCCGAGACCGAGCGCGCACTGGCACGGATCCGTGGACGCGAGGCGGATGCACCGGATGAGGCGGAAGAGCCGACGCCGAGCCGGCACGCACCGCGCCTTGTGCCCGTCTACCTCGTCACGCCAGGTGCTCGCCTCGAAGCGCGGGGCACCCGGCTCGCCGTCGTCCAGGGCGGACGCATCAGCGATCTACCTCCGGCCACGATCGACCGCATTGAGATCGGCGCGCAGGCCGACGCGACGCTTGCCGCGATGACGCTCGCCGCTGCGCATGGGATCGAAGTGGTGCGGATCGACGGCGGGGGC
>NZ_BPRD01000694.1 GCF_022179745.1 Methylorubrum podarium | reverse complement strand
GGGCTCGTAGCCGGCCTCGCGCAGCAGGCCGACCGCCGTGCGCAGGTTGGCTACGAGCTCAAGGGCGGCAAGATGGTCGCGAAGGCGACCGGCGAGCCGCTGACCGTCGAGTTCCTTGAATTCCAGAACGTGTTCGAGCGGGTGATCCTCCCCTACGCCGCGCAGCTCAAGCTGATCGGCATCGAGAGCTCGATCCGGGTAATCGATCAGGCGCAGTACCAGAACCGCCTGCGCAGCTTCGACTTCGACGTCACGACATCGAGCTGGCCGGAATCGCTCTCCCCCGGCAACGAGCAGCGGGAGTACTGGGGCTCGGCCGCCGCCGACAAGCCGGGCTCGCGCAACGTCGCTGGAATCAAGGATGCGGGCATCGACGCGCTGATCGAGAAGGTGATCTTCGCGCAGGATCGCGAGACCCTGGTCGCGGCGACGCATGCCCTCGACCGGGCCCTGCTCGCCCACAACTTCGTGGTGCCGCAATGGTCCTCGCCGGTGACGCGGACGATCCGCTGGAACCGTTTCAGCCGTCCGGCGATCCTGCCGAAATACGGCGCCTCCGGCTTCCCGACCACGTGGTGGTACGATGAGGCGCTCGCGGCCAAGACGGGGGCACCGCGATGACGACGGGGATGAGCGCGGGCGCGACCCGCCGCGGCGTCGTCCTCGGGACGGGGGTGCTGGCTCTCGCGAGCACCCTGCCCCGGTCTCCCCGCGCCGAGGGGACGCGCGCCGCCCACGGGCTGTCGAGCTTCGGCGAACTGAAATACGCACCCGACTTCCCGAACTTCGACTACGTGAACCCGATGGCGCCGCGGGGCGGGCGCTTCTCGACGCAGATCGTCCAGACCTTCGGCAATCAGGCGTTCGACACCTTCGACACGCTCAACCCCTACGTCTTCCGCGGCAATGGCGCGGCCGGGATCAATCTCAGCTTCGACAGCCTGATGGTTCGCGCACTCGACGAGCCGGACGCGCTCTACGGCCTCGTCGCCCGCTCGGTCGAGATCAGTTCCGACGGGCTGACCTACCGCTTCACGCTGCGTCCGCAGGCGCGCTTCCACGACGGCTCGACCCTGACAGCCCGGGACGCGGCCTTCTCCCTCAATATCCTCAAGGAGAAGGGCCATCCGACGATCTCGCAGGTGATCCGGGACGTCGCCGAGGCGACGGCGGAGGGCAACGACACTCTGGTCGTCCGCTTCGCCGCCGGCCGCAGCCGCGACCTGCCGCTGATCGTCGCCGGGCTGCCGATCTTCTCGGCGTCCTACTTCGAGGGGCGTGATTTCGAGGCGCAGACGCTGCAGCCGCTGCTCGGCTCCGGCCCCTATCAGGTCGGGCGGATCGATATCGGCCGGTTCATCGAGCTGGAGCGCGTGACCGATTACTGGGCCGCGGACCTGCCCGTCATGGTCGGGCAGAACAACTTCGATCAGCTCCGCTACGAGTATTTCCGCGATCGGCAGGTGGCCTTCGAGGCGTTCAAGGGCGGCGCCTTCACCTACCGCCAGGAATTCACCTCGCGGATCTGGGCGACGGGCTACGACTTCCCCGCCGTGCGCGAGGGCCGCGTCAGGCGCGAGACCCTGCCCGACACCGCGCCCGCCGCCATCCAGGGCTGGTTCTTCAACACCCGCCGCGAGGTGTTCAAGGATCCGCGCGTGCGCGAGGCGATCGGCCTGTGCTTCGATTTCCCCTGGACCAACCGCACGGCGATGTTCGGCGCCTACGAGCGCACGGTCTCGTTCTTCCAGAAGACCGATCTGATGGCGACCGGCAAACCGTCGGCCGACGAGCTGGCCCTGCTCGAACCGTTCAGCGGACAGGTGCCGGCGGAGGTGTTCGGCGAGGCCTGGACGCCGCCGGTTCCCGACGGGTCGGGCCAGGACCGGGCGCTGCTCGCCCGCGCGGTGGCGCTCCTAAAGGAGGCGGGCTGCACCCGCGAGGGCGGCGCCCTCCGGTTGGCGAACGGCAAGCCGATCGAGTTCGAGTTCCTCGATTCCGATTCCGTGTGGGAGCCCATCGTCCAGCCCTTCATCCGCAATCTCGGGCTGATCGGCATCAAGGCGCGACAGCGGGTGGTGGATGCCGCGCAATACCAAGCCCGCCTGCGCGATTTCGACTTCGACGTCGTCGTCCGTGCCGCCTCCGGCGACGCGACGCCGGGG
>NZ_BPRD01000693.1 GCF_022179745.1 Methylorubrum podarium | reverse complement strand
GGCGGTGCTGGGCGGCGGTCGGCTGAGCTTCTGCTGGTACGTCAGGATCACGCGACCAGAGTAGAACGGAGTGGGAACGCGTCAAGCCCGCCCGAAGGTCGATCAACCCCAAACGACGAAGAACCGGAAGTTCCCGCTCGACCGGATCAAGATCGACCGCTCCTTCGTCGAGGCGGTGGACGAGCCGGGCACGGCGGCCATCGTTGGGGCCATCGCCGGCCTGGGGGCCTCCCTCGGCGCCGCGGTCACGGCCGAGGGCGTCGAGACGGAGCGGCAGCTCGGGGCGCTGCGGCTGTCCGGCTGCGGCGAGGCGCAGGGCTACCTGTTCGGCAAGCCCGCGCCCGCGGCCGAGGCCGCCGCGTTCCTGCGCCGGGGGGCCGGAACGAGGGCCGCATGACCCGGGCAGCCCCTTCGGGCCGCGGCGGGCGGCACAGGGCAGGAAGCGGGCCGCCCTAGCCCGCGCCGCGGGCGATCCGGCGGACGCCGCGCCGCGACCTTGGCGGTAGGCGACACGGCCGCTTAAGATTCCCCGCGGTACGCTCGATTCGGCGAACGTCCGTCACGTTCGTCGCCGCCGTCGCAGGGCCGGATACCCGCGCGGCGCATCGCGGTTACCGAGACGGCGGAGCCGCGCCGGAGGCGGTCGGAGGCGCCCATGGAGGCTTGGTCGACCACGGCGTTCGACGAGACCTCGCAGGCGGACCTGTTCGCGGCCTCGCCGGTCGCGGGCGGCCGCCCGCCGGTGGTGCGGTGCTGGCTGGCCTTCGACCGGGGCGGCGACGACGTCGGCGTCGCGCTGACCCTGTCCGACCGCCGCCACCTCATAGCGGATGCGTCGACCGGGTACGCCATCGTCGGCGACGACGATTTGGTCCTGCTGCCGGATCGGTCGCGCGACGAGCTGATCTGCCTCGGGCCACCCTGGCTGCTGCCCGCGCTGCCCACCGGCTTCCGGGCCCGCGGCCTCGCCCACTGGTCCAAGCTTCTGCGGGACACGTCGCTGGCGACGTTCCGCCCGTCGCCGGAGGCCAACGCCTGCATCGCGTTCGATATCAGGCCCGGTCCGCCGCTCGGTTGGTCGGCGCTGCACGGCGACCTGCGCGACGGGACCGTGGGCCGCCACCCGGATCGACCGGCCCCCGACGGCGTGGCCTTCCGCGGCGCGCGGGACGCGCGGCTCGTCGACGGCCTGCTTCACTTCGAGCGCGGCCGGCAGCTTGCGGAGGCGGGGAACGGCTCCGAGGCGCGCCTGGAGCGGGCGAAACGGCATCTCCGGCGCGCCGCGCAGCATTTCGCCGCCGGGCGGCAGCTCGGATGGGGCGAGGTGGCCGAACGATACCTGTCCAGGTTGGAAAGCCAGCTCTTCCGCATGAGGCAGATGGATCTGCCCGCCCTGCTTCCGCCGCGGCAAGCCGATGCGCTGTGCCTGCCGCGCCTCGGCCTGGGCGTTCACCGCCTGATGGCCGTTCCGCTGCCGCCGTTGGCGCTGACGCGGGGGGCCGTTCCCGCGGCGGCGGGGCGGGGCGCGCGCG
>NZ_BPRD01000692.1 GCF_022179745.1 Methylorubrum podarium | reverse complement strand
CCTTAACATCAGCCGATACGTTCACGTTGGAGACGAAGTAGAAGACCTCGATGTAGCCGAAGAGGTCGAGAAGTTGATCGAAATCCAGGCTCAGCGCGATGTTGCCGAGGCGAACATGATGAGCTTCCTAAAGGAGCTTGGTTATGCGGCCTAGCGCTGACTGGAGGCATGTTGCACTGCGCGAAGTTGCGGAAATCAATCCTGAAAGCCTGCCTAGTTCTACCGCGCAGGATTTTATCTTTCGCTACATAGATATTGCAACTGTTTCTGGGCCGTCTGAGATGGGCGAAGCTCGCAGGATGAAGTTCTCAGCCGCCCCTAGCCGTGCCCGCAGGATCGTCCGCGATGGTGATATACTTGTATCGACTGTTCGACCGTATCTTCGATCGTTTTGTCGAATTCGAAGCACGAGCAACGACCTAATCGCTTCGACGGGATTTGCCGTAGTTCGCCCACGATCCGGCGTAGATAGCGAGTTCCTGAGCCAGCACGTTCTTTCACAATGGTTTGTAAATCACCTCATTCCCAGAATGAAAGGGTCGAACTATCCTGCGGTGTCCGCAGACGACGTAGGAGACTATCGCCTGTTGTTACCACCCACTGCCGAACAGCGCCGAGTCGCAAACATCCTATCCAGCGTGGACGAGGCGATCCATAGCACACAGGCTGCTATCGAGCAGACTCGGACCGTTAAGCAAGCTGTGATCCAACGCTTGCTGCTCAGGGGTATCGGCCACACCCGCTTCAAGCAGACGGAGATCGGGGCGATACCGGAAGGATGGACCGCGCGGCCGGTTGCAGAAGTCTGCCGTTTGTCGGGAGGAGCAGGTTTTCCCATCAAGTATCAAGGTCATAGGGGCCTGCCGTATCCCTTCGTCAAGATTAGCGATATGAATACGCCTGGAAATCAACGGATAGTGAGGCGGGCGGCAAACACGATAGACGATAATATTGCTAAATCGATCAAATCTAGGCCCTTTCCAGCAGGCACGCTTATATTTCCGAAGGTTGGCGCTGCATTGCTGACAAATAAGCGAAGGATTCTAGGGCAGGTGTCATTTGTTGATAACAATATTATGACCGCAAGTGCTGGAACTGAAGTTGATGCGAATTTTCTCTTTCATTTGTTTTGTCGGATCGACCTTTCGGAGCACGTACAAACGGGGGCGGTGCCGTCTGTGAATCAGAGAGCAGTTGGGAGCATCGTTGTGCCTTTACCACCTCGCGAAGAACAAGAAAAAATTGTCGATCGTATCGCGAGCTTGGAGGCAGCCGAAGAAAGTCTTACACAGCAGCAGGCCGTGCATTCGGGCATGAAGTCTGCACTTATGTCCGACCTACTGACAGGCCGGGTGCGCGTCCAGGCTGACCTCCCGATGGCGGCCGAGTAAGAGGGCCTCATGGCGGGCATGGAATGGCATCTTGCCGAGGGGCCGGCCATCGCTTGCGTGGAGGACCTTGGATATCACCACGTGCCGCCGGCCGAGCACGCGAGCCTGCGCGACGGCGACAACGAGGTTCTCTTCCGCCCGCACCTGATCGGGGCGCTCCAGCGCATCAACAGCATCTCGGAGGCAGATGCGCGAGCCGCCGCCGCCGACCTCGCCGCGCTCTCGGACAACGAGGTGTGGCTCTCCGTCCTGCGCGGCAACTTCAGCCGCACCGTTCAGGGCGCGACTACGCGTCAGACGCTGCGCGTGATCGATTTCGTCAAGCCAAAGAACAACCTGTTCACGGTCACGAACCAGTTCCGCGTCAAGACCGAGAAATCTCGGATCGCCGACGTGGTGTTGCACGTGAACGGCATTCCACTCGTCGTCGTCGAATGCAAAAGCCCGGTGAACGGTAGGGACAAGACCGGCGAGGCGTTCGAGCAGATCAGGCAGTACGAGCGCGACATCCCGCGCTTGTTCCTGTCGAACTGCTTCAACATCGTCACGGACGGCCTAGCCTGCCTATACGGCGCGACTGGAAGCCCGTCGAAGTTCTGGGCCGAATGGGGCGACCCCTGGCCCCGGAAAACGGGCGACTTTCCCGACAAGCTTTCGGAGGGGCTGTGGAGCCTTCTGGAGCCGACGCGACTCCTCGATCTGGTTGCCCACTTCATCGTGTTCGAGAAGACCGAGACCGGCACGATCAAGAAGGTCTGCCGCTACCAGCAGTTCCGGGCCGTCAACAAGATCGTCGAGCGCGTCGTCCAGGCGGAGCATCGGCGCGGGCTAATTTGGCACACGCAGGGCTCGGGCAAGTCGCTCACAATGGTATTCGCGGCGCTCAAGCTGAAAACGCACCTGACGCTCGATACGCCGGAACTCACCAATCCGAACCTGATGGTGCTGACCGATCGGCTCGACCTGCACGGTCAGATCAGCGGCACCTTCGCGGCTTGCAGCCTACCAAATCCCGTCGCGCCTGAGAGCATCCGCGCGTTGCACGACCTGATCGGCAAGGGCACGGACGGCCTCACTGTCCTCTCGACCATCTTTCGATTCCAAGGCTCAGATGAGCCGATCCCGAACTCCGGCAACTGGATCGTGATGGTGGATGAGTGCCACCGCACCCAGGAGAAGGACCTCGGAGCCTATCTGCGGGCAACCATGCCCGACGCGCGGTTCTTCGGCTTCACCGGAACGCCGATCCGCAAGGACGACAAGGACACC
>NZ_BPRD01000691.1 GCF_022179745.1 Methylorubrum podarium | reverse complement strand
GCGCCGCCTCCAGCTTCTCGCGGGCGAGGCGGCGAGCGAGGTCGCGGGGCGATTCCGACTTGCGCGGCGTCTCGTCGATGTCGGCGGGCAGGAGCGCGTCCGGCTCGATGCCGACCTGCTGGAGCAGTGCCAGACGACGCGGTGAGGCGGAGGCCAGCACGAGCGGCGGCCGGCCCGTGCCCCCGGGCATCTGCGGCTTCAAGGCGTCGGTGGTGAGAAGCTCGTTCATCGCCGTGGTCTTACGCACAAGCCCGGCGACACCGCAACGCGATGTCGAGCCTTGCACCCGCTCCGAGGCTTGCCAAGGGCAGAACGGCCGTCTAAGACCCGGCACATTCCGTCAGGCTTCGACGCGTCGGGCCGGATGTGACGCCGCAATAGCTCAGCTGGTAGAGCACCTCATTCGTAATGAGGGGGTCGGGGGTTCGAATCCCTCTTGCGGCACCATTCAACAAAATCAACGACTTAGTGGGTGTTTCGGGGAGTTTAGTCACCCCCTTTAGTCACCCCCAGCGGACTCGAAACGCGGACGCTTCCGCTTCGACGTTGAAGCCGACCGCACACTCAGTCCGCTCGAATGCGGTGGTGTGCTCGTCCAGCCACGAATCAATTTGCTCGTCGGGGCTGGCGTTGAAGCCGGACCGATCCAGTGCGCTCACGATCATCGGCCAACTACGGGCGCGAAGGCGGTTCTCGTCGCAGCGCGCAGAGGCAACGTGATCTGCGCGGTGTATCGCGATAAATCCACGCTTGGATCGTGCGCCATCCCTCACCCCTACCGTGTCTTGAATGCTACCGCGTCGGTCTCGCTCTTGAACGTCGCGATGATTCGAACGTCCTCCGCCCTATCCCGCACCTCCGCCTCGATCCGTGTCGCGGGGATGTTCTCGTTGATCCAGGCGATCACTTCGGCGGCTTCCCGCATCCGATCGACGGTTTCCTTCGTCGGGTCGGACCGAGCGCCGTAGTGGGAGACGACTTTCGCCGCACAACGTGCGCGCCCGCGTGTCGGAGGGGTCTTGTCGATCGGCGCGAGCACCACCGAGAACGTCGTCTCGATCTTGTACGGCATCCTCGCCCCTCACGCTCCGAAACAGTTTTCGAGCGCGACCATCAGCCGAAGACATGGGTGACTCGCGAGGGCTTTCCCTGCGTCACTCTGGCAACCGACCTCAATCAAAGTGCGCTATTTCCTCACCAACGGCAAATAAAGCCGCCGGCCGAATTTGTTACGCCATTGCTAGATTAAGTATCGGAAGACGGTGCGACTTGCATTTCGCCCGACTCATCGCCATCCTCGCACGCAAGATTGCCGCCCGTGGTGGGCGCGCAGCGATTCGTTTTTGGATGGGGGAAACCGCGACGGACTGACCACGCAACGCAAAACCGCCGACCTCCCGGCAAGGAGATCAGCGGCTTAGCCCTCAAAGTTGTGAGGGGTGCGTATAGATGGGTATCTTCGCAAACCCCATCCTAAGCATCCCGACTCACCTGTCAACTCAGACAGGTCTCTAGTCGTGTCCCGACGCGGCGTCCCGATGGGGATGACCGTGACCGATCTTGTATGCCTTGAGCGCGTCGGCGCTTGGCTGCGCGCAAAGCTCGCCGAACCCGGAATGCTGCGCGGACGCCAGCGCGGTGAGGAGTACACCAACCGGCTCGTTGAGTTCGGGCTCTACGTCGCCCGCGTGCATGGCCGCGACGACCATGAGCACATCTTCCCCTTGGCTCGAATGCCGATGTCCGGCCTCGCGACGCTCGGCTTCCCCGAATGGTCGATCCGCAGCTTCATCGGCGTGCTCGAACGCATCGGCTTCATCGCCCCGGAAGGACCGTTGGTGCGGCGCTGTCATGCCGGCACCGTCAGCCCGACCGCCGGGGGCAAGGCCGTTTGGTGGTGCCCTCGCCAGTTTCGGTTGGGTGCCGCGATCCGCAGCCTATTCGGTAAATCGCGAAACGCTGACCTCAACGCTTCTCCCCTTGGAAGCCAATCCGCCCAAGATGAAACCCTCAACATTAAAGAACTAGAGGAAGGTAAGAAGGGGAGGAATGATCTCGATGAGTCTATATTTCTGGGTGGATTGACCGAAGAAGCCGCGACGATGACAGGTCTGGACGACCCGATTGACGACAACCTTGAGGCGGCGCTGGACGGTTACCGTACGACCGTCGTTCCCCAGGCGATGCCGGATCGTCGCCGAACCGCGCAGGCGTGGGACTGCGAACCGACGTTCAAGGAAAAGGCGGAGGCGTGGCAGGCAAGGGGGGCGCTGAACGGGCT
>NZ_BPRD01000690.1 GCF_022179745.1 Methylorubrum podarium | reverse complement strand
AACATCACCGCATCGCCCCGGCGGGCGATGCGGTGATGTTCTACGACACGCCGCAGGGCCACGCGCTGCTGCGCCAGCAGATGGCGCTGCGGCTGACCGAGCGCGGCATCCGCGCCCATCCCGACCAGCTCGTGCTGACCGATTCGGTCACCCACGCCCTCGACCTGATCATCCGCTTCCTCGCCGAGCCCGGCGACACGGTGCTGCTGGACGATCCCTGCTACTTCTCGTTCCAGGCGCTCGCCCGCGCCCACCGGCTGCAGATGGTCGGCGTGCCGTTCGGGCCCAAGGGGCCGGATCTCGCCGCGTTCGAGCGGGCGCTGATCGCGCACAAGCCGCGGTTCTACATCACCAATTCCGGCCTGCATAACCCGACCGGCGCGACCTTGAGCCCGGTCGCCGTCCACCGCATCCTGCGGCTCGCCGAGATGCACGGCACGCTCATCGTCGAGGACGACGCCTACGCCGATTTCGAGGCGGAGCCGGGCCCGCGGCTCGCCGGCTTCGACGGGCTCGACCGGGTGATCCATGTCGGCGGCTTCTCGAAGACGATCTCGACCGGCGCCCGCATCGGCGCGATCGCGATCCGCGGCGACTGGGTCGAGCGCCTCGTCGATCTCAAGCTCGCGGTGTCGTTGAGCGACAACCACCTCACCGCGGCCACCGTCCACCGCTTCCTCGCCGAGGGCAGCTACCGGCATCACGTCGATGCCATGCGCACCCGGCTGGCGGAGGCCCGCGGCACGGTGGTGCGGCGGCTCGCGGAGGTCGGCGTGACCGTGCCCTTCGTGCCCCAGGCGGGCATGTTCCTGTGGGCGCGCCTGCCCGCCGGCCTCGACGCGGCGGACGTCTCCCGCCGGGCGCTCGCCCGCGGCATGGTGCTGGCGCCGGGCAACGTCTTCTCGCTCAGCCAGGGCGCCGCCGGCTCCATGCGCTTCAACGTCGCGCAATGCGCCGACCCGCGGGTTTTTTCGGAATTGGCGCGGGCGATGGAGGGGTGAGGCGCGAGCGCTCGCACCCCTCTTTCCGTCACGGCGCCGGAACCTCGACGTGCCGGCCGTCGAGCACGGCGTCGGTGCTCGGAAGGCTGTCGGCGGCGGCCTCGGCCCGGCGGCGGTCCGGGGAGGTCGCCTCCTCGACGAAGGCGGCGAGCGCCGCGTCGAGGGCCAGCGTCGTGGTCTTCTGGCTGCCGAGGCGGCGCACCGAGACCGTGCGCTCCTCCGCCTCGCGGCGCCCGAGCGCCAGCAGCACCGGCACCTTCGCCAGCGAGTGCTCGCGGACCTTGTAGTTGATCTTTTCGTTGCGCAGATCCGCTTCCACCCGCAGCCCGGCGCGCTCCAGCGCGCGGACCACCTCGCGGGCGTAAGGATCGGCGTCGCTGGTGATCGTCGCCACCACCACCTGAACCGGCGCGAGCCAGAGCGGGAAATGCCCCGCGAAATGCTCGATCAGGATGCCGGTGATGATCCACCGCGCCATCTGCGGCTCGATGGAGCGCTTCACCGGCATCCTGATCG
>NZ_BPRD01000689.1 GCF_022179745.1 Methylorubrum podarium | reverse complement strand
CAAGGGGGAGGGGACAGACCATGCTCTGACCGCAGCGATCAAACGGAAACCGTATCAACCGCCCGCGGGCGTCGCGATCGTCGCGGCCCGGGTGAGCGTTCGCGTGGCCGGGTCGCCGCGGTAGACGAGGATTTCGGCCGTGCCGATATTCACGTCCTCGATCTGCCGGGGCTCGATCCGGTCGAGGCGCATGAGCAGGGATCGCAGCGAGTTGCCGTGGGCGACGACGAGCACGCAGCCGCCGCTCAGAACGCGGGGCGCGATCGCGTGCTCGAAGAACGGCCACAGGCGCGCCTCCGTCATCGCCAGGCTCTCGCCGCCGGGCGGCACCGCATCGTAGGATTTGCGCCACGTGCGGACCTGCTCGACCCCGAACCGGGCGCGCGCGTCCGGCTTGTTCAGGCCGGCCAGCGCCCCGTAGTCGCGCTCGTTCAGGGCCGCATCCGTGTGCACGGGCAGATCGGATTGGCCCAGCGCCTCGAGGAGCAGCGCGAGCGTGTGCTGAGCCCGCCGGAGCCGGCTCGTGAACGCCGCGTCGAACCGGTATCCGAGGTTCCGCAGCGTGGTGCCGGCGCTGCCGGCTTCCTCGACGCCGCGCGGCGTCAGGGCCGGGTCCCGCAAGCCTGAGAAGAGCTCCCGCTCGTTGTCCTCGCTCTGGCCGTGACGCACGAGCACGAGAGTGTGTGTGTTGCTGTCCATGTCCATCCGCCCGCCGGAGCGAGCTATCGCGTCACGGTCAGGCTCGCAACCGTTGCTTCGAGGGGCGTCGGCGCCGGGCGCTTTCTCCCACAAAGGCCGAAAAGACCGACGCGCCGGGGACGGGGTGCGGCCTTCTGCTGCCGCCGCGAGCCGAAGCCGCCGACGCGCGTTGTTCGTCGGGCCGCGCATGCGGGGCCGCGACGCGCGACGACGGGGGATGTGACGAAAGCGATGCCGACGGTGTTTCTCGACTGCGACGGGGTCCTGGCCGATTTCGATGGAGGAGCCTCGCGCGTGCTCGGACTGTCACCGGAGGCGTTCCAGCGCCGCTTCGGCCGGAAGCAGTTCTGGGACCGGCTGGCGGCGGAGCCCGACTTCTTCGCGCAACTCGACCCGTTGCCGGATGCGAGAGACCTCTACGAGGCCGTCAGCGCGTGCCGGCCCGTCATCCTCACCGGCTTGCCGCGGGGGAACTGGGCCGAGCCGCAGAAGCGGCTGTGGGCCGAGCGCCACTTTCCCGGCACTCCGATGATCACGACGAGTGCTGCGCTCAAGCGCGAGCATTGCCGTCCGGGCGACGCGCTGGTCGACGACTGGACCACGCACCGGCATCGCTGGGAGGAGGCCGGCGGCGTC
>NZ_BPRD01000688.1 GCF_022179745.1 Methylorubrum podarium | reverse complement strand
AAGCTGCCGAAGCTCGGCTGCAATTTCCGGCGCAACGACCTGAGCAACCGCTGCGAGACGATGGCGAAGGTTACAAACGATTCGAGGCGACACGCGCGCGAATCCGCCGCCTCGCCGCCGGCAATCGCGAAGAAGATCGGGCGAACATCCGCACCACCGAATTGATGTGTCGCGGTCGGAAGAGCTTAGCCCGAGAGCCTGAAGCTTGTCGTTGATGATGATGAGGGACGATCCGTACAATAGGGGCCAGCGGGAAACCGTGCGGGATAATTGTATTTAGCTGCTGCTGGCGCTCCCCACGCGGGTCGCAGAGGCGAAAGCGAAAAGCGCTGCGCCGTGCACGTCAGCGTCAGCTTGGCGGTAAGCGTTTCTCGGGTATTTTGGCGGCAGTTCGCCTCCGCTTCGATCCCAAACGGTCAATGAACCTACCCTCTGAGAGCCTCGCCGCTGCCCTCGGTCAGGAACTGCGCAGGACTCGCCGCCGCAGGAGAATCACCCAGAAGATTCTCGCCGCATCAGCCCGCCTCGACCTCGCGACCGTTCAGAATCTGGAAGCCGGACGCGGCACCGTCGCGTCGATGCGAGCGGTCCTGGGTGTTCTGCACCATCGCTTCACCACTCAGAGCAACGAGCAGGACATAGGGGAATGGCTGGCCGCGCACCGGAAGAACGCCGGCCTTTCTCAGCAGCGTCTCGCTGCCCTGTCGCGTTGCTCGAAGCCAACGGTCATCAAACTCGAAAGAGGACAGGGCCACATCAACTCGCTCGTGGCCGTGCTCTCGGCGCTGAAGCTCGCTTCAACCCTTCGACCTGATGAACAGCCGAAGGAAGCGGCGTCCGGCGCATCTCATCCGGCACCGACCATTCGGGTGATCCAGGGCGACTGCCGAGAGATCATGCGCGAACTCGCTGCCGAGGGCATGCTGTTCGATGCCTGTGTCACCGATCCGCCCTACCACCTCTCGATCGCAAAACGTTTCGGCGGAAAGAACTCCGCGCCGCTAAAGGGTGGTGAGCCCGGCAGCGCGAATCCTTACCGAGCGATGGCAAATGGCTTCATGGGCCAGGACTGGGACGGCGGCGGCGTCGCGTTCGATCCCGATACGTGGCGCGCCGTCTACAACGTGCTGAAGCCCGGCGGGTATCTCGTCGCCTTTGGCGGTACCCGGACGTTCCACCGTCTCGCTGTTGCGGTTGAGGATGCCGGCTTCGAGATTCGCGACACGATCTCCTGGGTGTTCGGCACGGGCTTCCCGAAATCGACGAGCGTTGGTCGAGGCATCCAGGGACTGCGCCAGGGGAGCGCTCGCTACTCCGGTCGAACGATGCCGTCCGGTGCGTGCAGCGCAGTCCCAGGATCGCTGCTGCGGGAGATGGCAACAGGGGAGTGGACGGGTCGGAGGGTCGAGATCACCGATCCTGATGCTCAGCGATGGGAGGGATTCGGTACCGCTCTCAAGCCGGCGTACGAACCGATCATCATCGCCCGAAAACCGCTGAGCGAGGGAAGTGTCGCTGCGAACGTGCTGAAGCACGGTACCGGAGGGTTGAACATCGACGGCTGCCGCGTTGCCGTGAACGATGGAACGGAGCGCTGGCCGGCGAACATCATCCACGATGGCTCTGACGCGGCGCTCGCCTCGC
>NZ_BPRD01000687.1 GCF_022179745.1 Methylorubrum podarium | reverse complement strand
CCCGCGTGGTGCCGTAGGAGGCCTTTCAGCTCCTACCCCATCCGCCCGATCGCTTCGGCCGCCGTCGCTCCGCTCCTCCCCTTTGTGGGGAGGAGGCAGGAGGTGGGGGGGGTTCAGGATGAGGCGGTGCGGTGCCTTCTGCACTACCCCCACCCCGAACCCCTCCCCGCAAGGGGGAGGGGACATGCCGCTGCATCGGCCTCCTCCAAAAAAACGAAAAGCCCCCATGAACCGCCGGTCCGCCACCCGCCTCGTCCTCGCCGGCCTCGCGCTCGGTCTCAGTCTCAGCCGCTCGCCGGCGGTGGCGGAGGAATCCACCCTGCGCATCGGCTACCAGCGCTCCTCGGCGCTGATCGCGCTCCTGCGCGAGGACGCCAGTCTTGAGACGGCCCTGAAGCCGCTCGGCGTCACCGTCTCCTGGCACGAATTCACCAGCGGCCTGCCGATCATGGAGGCGCTCAATGTCGGCCGCATCGACGTCTCGGCGGACGTCGCCGACACCGTGCCGGTCTTCGCGCAGGGCGCGAATGCCAGGATCACCTACATCGCGCAGGAGGCGGCCTCGCCGGAGGCGCAGGCGATCCTGGTGCCGGGCGATTCCCCGTTGAAGACCGTGGCCGACCTGAAGGGCCGCAAGGTCGCCGTCACCAAGGGCGCCGGCAGCCACTACCTGCTGCTTGCCGCGCTGAAGGCGGAGGGGCTGCCGTTCAAGAGCATCACCCCGGCCTACCTCACCCCGGCGGACGGGCGCAGTGCGCTCGCCGGCGGCAGCGTCGATGCCTGGGTGGCGTGGGACCCGTTCCTCTCCGCCGCGCAGATCCAGGCCGGGGCGCGCATCCTGCGGGACGGCACCGGCCTCTCTTCCTACAAGCGCTACTACCTCGCCTCCGACGCCTACGCGGAGAAGCGCGCCGACGTCCTGACCCTCCTCGTCGCCAAGCTGCGCGAGGCCGGGGTCTGGGTGAAGGCCAACCCGGACGCGGCCGCCGCGCGGCTGGCCGCCCTGTGGAAGATCGAGCCCGAGGTCGTGAAACGGGCCAATACCCGCCGCTCCTATCGGGTCGAGCCGGTGAGCCGCGAGGGCCTGTCCGAGCAGCAGACCATCGCCGACGCCTTCCGCGCCGAAGGGCTCCTGCCGCGCGCCGTCAATGCCGCGGCGCTTCCGGTCTGGGATCCGCCGACGCGCTGAGGTACGGCAGGGAGAGCGAGCGCAGGAACGTTCACGATGTCCCGTCAGGCGAGCCTGCCCCCCGTCGCGGTGATCGGCGCGGGGTTCAGCGGCACCATGGCCGCGCTCCAGCTCCTCTCCGTCCTGCCGCCGGAGCGGCCGGTGCTGCTGTGCGAGCGGTCGGGGAGCTTCGCCCGCGGGCTCGCCTACGGCACCGGCAA
>NZ_BPRD01000686.1 GCF_022179745.1 Methylorubrum podarium | reverse complement strand
GCCGGCAACCACCTTTCGGGACGATGCTCTAGAAGGTTCGTGACATGAAGCTGCCCGAAAAGCTCGGCCCCATCCACTTCATCGGCATCGGCGGCATCGGCATGTCCGGCATCGCCGAGGTGATGGCCAATCTCGGCTACACCGTGCAGGGCTCGGACGCGAACGACAACGCCAATGTCCGCCGGCTCTCCGAGAACGGCATCCGCACCTTTGTCGGGCACAAGGCCGAGAACGTCGAAAACGCCGCCCTCGTGGTGGTCTCGACCGCGATCCGCCGCGACAACCCGGAGCTGGTCGAGGCCCGTGAGCGCCGCCTGCCGGTGGTGCGCCGGGCCGAGATGCTGGCCGAGCTGATGCGCTTCAAGTCCTGCGTCGCGGTGGCCGGCACCCACGGCAAGACGACGACGACCTCGCTGGTCGCGACTCTCCTCGATGCCGGCAACCTCGACCCGACGGTGATCAACGGCGGCATCATCAACGCCTACGGCACCAACGCCCGCATGGGCGGGGGCGACTGGATGGTGGTGGAGGCCGACGAATCCGACGGCACCTTCCTCAAGCTGCCGGCGGATGTCGCCATCGTTACCAACATCGACCCCGAGCATCTCGACCATTTCGGCTCGTTCGACGCGATCAAGGACGCCTTCCGGCGCTTCATCGACAACATCCCGTTCTACGGCTTCGCGGTGATGTGCATCGACCACCCAATCGTGCAGGATCTCGTCGGCCATATCGTGGACCGGCGCATCATCACCTACGGCGAGAACCCGCAGGCCGACGTGCGCCTGCTCGACATCGACCTGAAGGGCGGCCAGAGCCGCTTCCGGGTGATGATCCGCGACCGCCGCCCCGGCTTCCGCCTGGAGATGCAGGATCTCGTCCTGCCGATGCCCGGCCGCCACAACGCGCTCAACGCCACCGCCGCCCTGGCGGTCGCCCACGAACTCGGCGTGTCCGAGGATGCGATCCGCAAGGCGCTCTCGGGCTTCGGCGGGGTCAAGCGCCGCTTCACCCGCACGGGCGAGTGGAACGGCGCGGCGATCTTCGACGATTACGGCCACCATCCCGTCGAGATCGCCGCGGTGCTGCGCGCCGCCCGCTCCTCGACCGACGGCAAGGTGATCGCGGTGGTGCAGCCGCACCGCTACACCCGGCTTCAGTCGCTGTTCGAGGATTTCTGCACCTGCTTCAACGACGCCGACACGGTTATCGTCGCCCCGGTCTACGCGGCGGGCGAGGCGCCGATCGAGGGCATCGACCGCGACTCGCTGATCGCCGGCCTGAAGGCGCGCGGCCACCGCGACGCGGTCGCCCTGGAGCGCCCGGAGGATCTCGCCCGCCACGTCGCCGGCCGCGCCGGACCGAACGACTACGTGGTGTGCCTCGGCGCCGGCACGATCACCCAGTGGGCCTACGCCCTGCCGGGAGAGCTGGCGGCTTTGAAGGGGTGAGGCGTGCGCCCCGCGGACGACGAGCGGAGGGAGTTTCGAAAGCGGCTGCGGTACGACCAGACCGGGGCCGAGCGCAGGCTTTGGTACCGCCTCCGCGACCGCCGGCTCGCCGGGTACAAGTTCGTGCGGCAGGAAAGCATCGGCCCCTACGTGGCGGATTTCTGCTGCCGCGAGGCACGGGTGATCGTCGAACTCGACGGCAGCCAGCATGCGGACAGCGCTTACGACGCTGAGAGGGATGCGTGGCTGGTCGAGCGCGGCTACCGCGTCTTGCGCTTCTGGAATGCCGAGGTCATGACCAACACCGTCGGCGTGCTCGACACAATTCTCGCCGCGCTTCCCCCCTCTCCCCGCGCGCGGGGAGAGGGTCGCGACGACCTCGTCGTCGGCACGACGAGCCCGAAGGGCGATGGTGAGGGGGCCTCGACGCGAGAGTCACCTCCGGATGCGCCCCCTCACCCACGGCTGCCGCCTCGCTTCGGCGACGACGAGGTCGCCGAAGCCCTCTCCCCGCGTGCGGGGAGAGGGGGAGCCCGACCGAATCCAATCGTCCAACCGCCACGGTCGAGGATCACGAAGCGCCGAGCGCCACCTTCTCCGACTGCGAAGCGGTGTCCTCTTCGGAGAAGCTCGCGTTGCGGGCCTGGCGGAGGAGGGCGCGCCGCCGCCAGGGGCGCCACGCGTCGGCGGGGCTCACCGGGTCGCCGAGATGGAACGCCTCGACGAGGCGGGCCACGGGGCCGCGGCGGGAGGGAACGAGCGGGCAGACCCGCGGGCTCGGCATCAGCCGGGGATCGTCGAGCACGGCCCGCAGGGAGCCGCGCGCCGCGAAGGCTTCGGCGAACACGTCGGGCGGGCAGCCGCCGTGATGGGCGAGCAGCCGCACGAGCAGCCGCCGCACGGACGCGCGGGCCTCCGCGTCCTCGGCGGGCACCTCGACGGCGAGGTCGCACTCGGTGTCGTAGCCGAAGGAGCGGTTGTTGAGGTTGGTCGAACCGATCCGCAGCAGGCGCTCGTCGATGATCGCGACCTTGGCGTGGACGAGGATCGGCCGGCCCTTGGGCGTGTGCGGCGCGACGATCCGCAGGCGGTCGAACCGGTCGGCCCGGCGCAACCCGCGGATCAGGCCGCGGCGGGCGCTGTCCATGGTCAGGCGGTCGAAGCCGCTCGGGCTGCGCTCGGACAGCACGATCACGATCTCCGGCCCCTCCGGCTCGGCGAGGCGCGCGGCCAGCGCCTCCGCGACGACCGGCGAGGCGAGATACTGGTTCTCCAGGTAGATGAAGCGCTCCGCCGCGCGGATCGATTCGCGGTAGAGCGCGGCGCTCTCCGTGACCGCCGGGCGGCCGCCGAGCGGCGGATCGGTGCGGGCGAGCCCCACCGTCACGTCGGTGAGGTGCGGCGCGAGGGTTTCGGGCCAGGGATCGTGGTCCCGGTCCTCGTCGTGGTCCGGATCGGAATCGGCGAGCGGGACGGTCTCGCCGGTGGCGCGGCGCCAGCGCTCGCGGGCCAGTTCCGCCAGGGCCCGCGCGGCGGAAGCGTCGACCAGCATCATCACGTCGTGGCGCGGCGGGTACTCCTCGCCGGAGGGCAGGCGTCGGCGGGGATCGCGGTCGCGGTGGGCGGGGGTATCCCAGCGGTTCACCTCGAAATCGCTGCCGCCGCAGAACGCGATCCGGTCGTCGATCACCAGGATCTTCTGGTGCTGGCAGGCGCCGAAGGGCAGCGTGCCGTCGATGCGGAAGTCGATCTCGGGCCCCAGGCTCTCGCGCACGCTCTCGTGCGTGTGCTCGTTGCCCGCCGAGATCGGCCAGGGCATGTCCCAGATCAGGATGCGGACGGTCAGGTCCGGCCGCGCGGCCTTGAGGCGGCGCAGCAGCTCGGCCAGGGTCTCGCCCGCGTCGGGCGAATCCCCCGGAAGCAGGCGCACCCGCGGGTCGAAGCTCCAGCCGATCAGCGTGACCGACCGGCGCGCCCGCAGCAGCGCCGCGCGGGCGGCGGCGAAATAGGCCGCGCCGTCGTGCAGCACCGCGACGCGCCCTGCCCGCTCCTGCCGCCAGCACGTGAGGCCCGGTCGCAGCCAGCTCTCGGCCGATCCTTTGCCCACCTCGACATCCATCCTCATGCGCGCACCGGCCCGGCGC
>NZ_BPRD01000685.1 GCF_022179745.1 Methylorubrum podarium | reverse complement strand
CGAGCCGCACCCGCGCGGCATGCTCGTCGGCCCGCGCGGCGTAGATCTGGCCGCGCAGTACCAGGGCGATCTCCTCGGCGAGCGCGTAGCCGAATCGCAACCCCTCTCCGCCGAGCGGGCGCCGACGCGGCCCCGGCCCATGATCGGGCGCGCCGAGGCGCAGGACCGGATCGGCGACGGTGACGGCGCCCGTGTTGCGCCAGGAGCGCAGGGTGACGACGACGCCTTTCGCCTGATCGGGCACGCGGAAGGCGATGCGGAACGGATCCGCACCGAGGAGCGCCGGCCCCGGAATCCAGGCGACCTGCGGATCGAGCAGGCTGCGGGCGAGCCCCGGCACGTGGTCGAGATCGAGGCTGGACCCGTCCGCCGCCAGGAAGTCGAAGCCGGCCGCGGCGGCATCGACGGCCAGGGCCGCCGCCTCGCCCTCCTCGAAGGCGAGGCCGAATTGCAGGCAGGCCCAGCGGCCGGGGGCGAGATCGGAAAAACCGAAACCCACCCGCGCGAAGCGGTTGTTGGGCACGATCCGGTGCAGCCCCTCGCGTCCGCCCGGCCCGGCGCCCCCGGCATAGCGGGCCGAGGCCGGCCGGAGCGGGGCCGCGCCCTCGCCGCCGCGCTCTGCGTCGGAGGCCGCCGCGCCGGCCCGCTCGTCGATCTGGTCCATCACCCACAGGCGCTACCGCGAGGGCCGCCCCTGTCAAGGCGCGAGCCAGCCTCGTGCAAGATTGCCTACCTAAACCTCCCATCCGACGCGGAGCTCACCCTCGGAGTGCACCCGCGTCCGGCATTTCTCCGAAGGCCCTTGGGATGGGGGCGTGACCATGACGACGGGCGTCTACCTGTTCGATCTCGCCTCGCAGCACGCGCGCTACCTCGCGACGCGGCAGGCCACCATCGCCGGAAACGTCGCGAACGCGAACACCCCCGGCTACAAGGCGCGGGACGTGATGCCGTTCGCCCAGGTCCTGGCCAAGACCGGCCTCGACATGTCCTCGACGGCCCGGACCCACCTGGACGCGCCGGGCAACCGCATCCCCGTGCGCGAGGCGAAGCCGTCGGAGACCTGGGAGGTGCTCGAATCGTCGAGCGCGGTCAGCCTGGAGCAGGAGATGCTCAAGGCCGGCGACGTCTCCCGGCAGCACAACCTCGACACGGCGGTGGTGAAGTCGTTCCACCGCATGCTGATGGCCGCGGTCAGGAGCGGGTCGTGATCGATCCCCTGCTCTCCGCCTCGCGGCTCGCGAGCGCCGGCCTCGAAGCGCAGTCGCTGCGCATGCGGGTCGTCTCCGAAAACCTCGCCAACGCGCAATCGACGGGCGCGACGCCGGGCGCGGACCCTTATGCCCGCAAGACGGTGACGTTCCGGGCCGAACTCGACCGGGCGGCGGGCGTC
>NZ_BPRD01000684.1 GCF_022179745.1 Methylorubrum podarium | reverse complement strand
TCGAGGCGCAGGATCGCCGCCTCGCGGGTGATGTCGTGGAAGAAACGGGCGAGCACGCCCATGAGGACCGCCCGCTTGTCGCCGGCCCGCTCCATCGCTTCGACGAGGACGGCGCCGCGCTCGCGGTCGCGCTCGGCCAGACCGAGGACGACCGCTTCCTTGGAATCGAAGTAGCGGTAGATGTTGCCCGGGCTCATGGAAGCCTCGCGGGCGAGATCCTGCATCGTCGTGCGGTGGAATCCGTTGCGGACGAAACAGGCTTCGGCGGCATCCAGAATGTGCTCGCGCCGCGCCGCCTGTCCGTTGCGAGCGTCGATGACGGCGCCGGCCGCTGCACTCATGACGAAGATCCTACGAAGCCGATGGACGCAGTGCGATCCGCCTCGCCGGTGAGCCGCACGGAGGCGCAGGCCCGCGGCTGGAGGTCGAGATCGGCGCAGAGACGAGCCTGCCAGCCGTCCGGGCCGGCGCCGGTCCAGCCGATCAGCGCGAACCAGCCGAGGGCGACGACGGCGCAGACGAGCAGGTTGGCCGGGGTGCAGACCGCGCGGACGAGACGAAGCGGGCCGAAGCCTTCCTGCGCCGCCGCGGAGCGATGTTCGACGCCGAGACCGATCGCGGGAGAGAGAGACGCCCGTTCACCGACAATCACGCTCATGGCCTGAACTCCGACGCTGTCGGGGCTTGATAGTGAACGTTCATTCTCGTGTCAATGAACGTTTATTCTCATGAGGTGCGGTCGCGCGCCTCGCGTTGCAGGTGAGGCATCGGCGCCACGCCTCCGGGCGGGTCTCGCTGCATTAACGATCCGGTTACCACGCGAGCCTAGCGCATCGATCAAGACGGGCACGCCTCCGCCGGCCGTCGACACTGCTTTCGCGAAGGTCCCGACGGACGGCGAGGGCAGAAGCAAGAACAGCCTCAGCGGAACGACCGTCGAAACGAGCAACGGACGCGTCGTTCGAGACCCAGATCATGTCCTCCGCAGATCTCGCCGCCTTTTCGTGGAATGCCGCGCGTGAACACCTTGACCTGTTCGGAAGCCTCGGGCTCTGCCTCGGCTTCGTCGGCGGGATGATGCCGCGGCGAAGTCTGATCCTCGTCACGTCGGCGGCCTGCTCAGCCTGCTTCGCGCTGCATTTCCTGCAACTCGGCGCGCAGACCGGGACGGCGATGTGCCTCGTCTCGGTGATGCAGAGCCTCGTCGCGGCGCGCTGGATCGGGCCGGACTCGCGCGCGGCCTGGGTCGCGCCGCTCTTCCTGGCGAGCAGCCTCGTCGCCCTCGGGCTGACCCTCGCGACGTGGAACGGCTGGCCGTCGGCCTGCGCCGGACTCGGATCGCTGCTCGCGACGACGGCGCGGCTTCAGGGGAATGCGCAGGCCATGCGCCGGGTCTTCCTCGGCGCGTCCTCGTGCTGGGTGATCCACAACACGCTTGTCGGCTCGGTCTTCGGCCTGACCTGCGACCTGCTCACGATTACGGCGCTGGTGATCGCGCTGGTGCGCGGCGGAGCGGCCAAGCCGGTCTCGCAGCCGGCTACCGCCGTCAGCCCGATCGGTCCGCTGCCGGGCGCTGCCTGAGGGGGAGGGGCGGCACCGCGTGGCGCCGCCCCCGTCGCGTTACTGATGGAAGAACTTCGGATCGAGCGCCGAGAGCGCGAGCAGGGCCGGTGGCATGGCGACGCCGGCCACGCGCATGGACCGGGCGGCCTCCCGGCAGGCGGCGAGATCGTTGGCGCCGGCCGCCGCCTCGATCTTCTCGACCGTCGCCGGGTCGGGCTTCGGCGACGGGGCGGGCGTCCCCGGAGCGGGGGGATTCTTGGCCTCGGCATTCGCCTTGGCGTGCGGGTTCACCGCCGGGTTGCCGGACTGATTGCCCGGAGCAGGTCCACTGCCGCTCTCGCTGACGGCACCGCTGAGGCCCGACGTCTTCTGAGGCTCGCCGCCACCCGCGGGCTTGCCGCCCTCGGTCTTGCCGGACGGGTTCGAGACGGCGGTCGCCTGCTGCGGCGGCGTCGCGGCCGCCTTGTTGGCCGGCTCCGGCTGTTTCACGAAGGCGGCCAGTTCCTGGCAGAGATTGGCCGGCTTGCCCGCCGCGATCGGGGCAGCGGCGGGCGGAGCGGGCGGGGTCGCGTCCTGCGCCGCGGCGGCGCCGACGAGGAGCGCGTACGCCGCGAGGCCGCCGGCCAGATGCCGGGTGAGGGGCGAGGGCTTCATCGGGTCACTCCGTCGATCGTTTGCGCTCAGGAGCGCTTCGGCTGCGAGGCCGTTCCCTCGG
>NZ_BPRD01000683.1 GCF_022179745.1 Methylorubrum podarium | reverse complement strand
CAGCCCGCCCGCGCCGCCTGGGTGCCCGCCGCCGCCCCCGTCGCCGCATCGAGCCGCACCCGCGCGGCCTTCGTGCACAGGCCGGCCAGATCCTCGGCGAAGGCGACCCGCGGGCGGAGGTCGGCCAGCGGCTCCAGGGCAGCGCGCAGGTCGGGATCGATCGCCTGCGAGGTGAGGTAGAGGGCGGCCCGCCCCTCGCGGGGGACGAGCGCGTAGCCGAGCGCCAGCGGCGTGTGCGGGATGTCGGCCCCGCGCAGGTTGAACGCCCAGGCGAGGTTGTGCGGATCGGAGACGACGAGGAGGTCGATCCCGCCCTCGGCCAGGGCGGCGCGGATCCGAGCAAGCTTCTCGGGCACCGTCTCGCCGGCCAGAGCGTCGGGATGGGCCGCGACGCGGCCCGCCGGCGGCCGGGGCCGGCCGGCCCAGACCGCGTCCACGAGGTTGTCCGGCACGGCGCGGAGCGACGCCCCCGCCTTCAGGGCGGCGCGTTCCAGGCGGGCGACGCCGTCGGGCGTGTGGAGCCAGGGGGCGTAGGCGAGGACCTGGCCCGGCTTCAGATGGGTGCCGAGCCACGCCTCCGGCGTCGACTCGGCGAGCGGCACCACGGTGATCGTCCCGGTCTCGACCTGCTCCGGCGCCTGGAGGGTGTAGCGGCCATCGACGAACAGGGCGGCCTCGTCGGCGAGCACGATCGCCAAACCGGCCGAGCCGGTGAAGCCGGTGAGCCAAGCGAGCCGCTCGGCGTTGGCGGGCACGTACTCGGATTGGTGCTCGTCGGCCCGCGGCACGACGAAGCCGTCGGCGCGGATCTCCCGCAGGGCGGCGCGCAGGGCCTCGATCCGCTCGGGCCCCTTGGCGTGGCTCGGATCGTCGAAGGTCTGGAAGCGGGGAGGGGAGGTCGTCATGGCGGAAACCTACCGCGTCGAACGCCCCCGCGACACCCGTCTCAGCGCGGACGCGCCGCCGCCCCGCCCCGGCGCAGCACCAGCGTCGCCCATCCCTCGATCACGCCGGAGCGGGCGAGATGGAAGCCGCGGTGGCGGTAGGTCGAGAGCACGCCCGGCACGTCGCGCTCGATCAGGCCGGAGAGGATCAGCACGCCGTCATCGGCCACCACGGCCGTGAGCGAGGGCGCGAGCCGCTTGAGCGGGCGGGCCAGGATGTTGGCGAACACCACGTCGAAACCGCGGGGACGGTTCGCCAGCGCGTGGCGCACGCCCGGCGCGTGGTAGAGGCGCAGATACGGTCCGAGCCCGTTGAGGCGGGCATTGCCGCGGGCGGTCGTCACCGCCTCCGGGTCGAGGTCGCCGGCGATCACGGGCGTATGCAGCGCCTTGGCGGCGGCGAAGCCCAAAATCCCGGTGCCGGTGCCGACATCGAGGACGCGGGCCGGGCGCCGCCGCTTCAGTTCGTCCACCAGCGCCCGCAGGCAGCCCAGCGTGGTGCCGTGGTGGCCGGTGCCGAAGGCGAGCGCCGCCTCGATCTCGATGGCGAGGTCGTTGGCCCGCACATGATGCCGGTCGTGGCCGCCA
The DNA here is from genome assembly GCF_022179745.1 of Methylorubrum podarium. Taxonomy (GTDB): domain Bacteria; phylum Pseudomonadota; class Alphaproteobacteria; order Rhizobiales; family Beijerinckiaceae; genus Methylobacterium; species Methylobacterium podarium. The sequence continues at coordinate 222 of NZ_BPRD01000683.1, read as the reverse complement.
TGGACGAGGAAACGGCCGGCGCGGACGGGCTTCAGCCCCTCCAGCGAGGCGCGCACCCAATCCTGCTGATCGATGGTCTCGAAGGCGGCCTCGTCGGCCTGCGCGCCGACGACCGGCCGGATCAGGTCGCGGATCATCTCCGCGTCGGGCTCCTCCGAGAAGTAGGCTTCGAGCCGCCACGCGCCGGTCTCCTCGACCTCGAAGGCGGCGACCGCCGTCTCC
>NZ_BPRD01000682.1 GCF_022179745.1 Methylorubrum podarium | reverse complement strand
CGGCCCAGGCCGCGCCGCCGGCCCTGCCCGCGCCGGGCTCGCCCTTCTCGGAGGCCACCGTGCCCGACCTCGCCCGGGCGCTCGGCAACCGGCCCTTCGCGGCCCAGGCCACCAACGACGTGCCCGACGCCCTCAAGAACCTGCCGCGGGAGGCCTACGAGGCGATCCGCCTGCGCCCCGAGGCGCTGCTCTGGGGCGGCGAGCCGCACGGCTTCGCCGTCGAGCCGCTGCTGCGCGGGTTCTACTACACCGACCGGGTCGCCCTGTTCCTCGTCGAGGACGGCGTGGTCCGCCCGGTCACCTACGAGCGCGGGCGCTACGAGCCGGGATCGGACGCCGGCGCGGCGGCCCTGCCGGAGACCGAGCCGGGCTTTTCCGGCCTGCGCATCCGCGCGCGCTTCGGCGAGCGGCACCAGGATTTCGCGGTGTTCCAGGGCGCCTGCTTCTACCGGCTGGTGGGGCGGGGCCAGGAATTCGGCGTCAACGGGCGCGCCCTGATGCTGCGCCCGGCCGACCCCCGCGGCGAGGAATTCCCCCGCTGGCGCGCGCTGTTCGTGGAGCGCCCGAAGACGCCCGACGGGCCGCTCGTGATCCACGCCCTGATCGATTCCGACTCCCTCGCCGCGGCCCTGCGCCTGGAACTGCGCCCCGGCGAGACCTCCACCGCCGCGGTCACCGCCACCCTGGTCACCCGCAAGGCGGTCGAACACCTCGGCCTCGGCGGCATGCAGGCGCCGTTCCTGTTCGGCCCGCACGACCGGCGCGGCTCGGACGACGCCCGCGCCGCGGTCTACGCCGCGGGCGGCCTGCAGATCCGCAACGGCGGCGGCGAGGCGATCTGGCGCCCGGTGCGCAACCCGGAGACGCTGCAGATCTCGGGCTTCCTCGACAACGGTCCGCAGGGCTTCGGCCTGACGCAGCGGGACCGGGCCCCCGCGACCTTCGAGGACGACGTCCACCACTGGGAGCGCGGCCCCTCGCTGTGGGTCGAGCCGGGCGAACGGGTGGGCGAACCTGGGGGCGAAGCCCTGTGGGGGGAGGGCGCCGTGACCCTCCTCGAGATCCCGAGCGATGCGGAGATCAACGAGAACGTCATCGCCTATTGGCGGCCGAAGGCGGCCCTGCCCGCGGGCCAGGAGGTCCGTGTCGGCTACCGGCAGAGCTGGGGCGGCGAGCCGCCGGTCGCCCCGCTCGCGCGGGTCACGAGCACCCGCAGCGGCCGCGGCGGCGCCAATCCCCGGCGCCTGTTCCTCGTCGACTTCACCGGCGACGTCCTGTTCACCCCGGAGGGCGCGATGGTGCCCCTCGACACGGTCCTGATCGCCGGCCCCGGCCGGATCGTCGAGGGCGCGACCCGCTGGATCCCGCACCCGGAGACCCGCACCGTCCGCGTCGCCTTCGAGCTGGATCCGGGCAGCGAGCGGGCCTGCGAACTGCGCCTTGCCCTCAAGACCGAAGGGCGGCAGGTCACGGAAACGTGGCTGTACCGCTGGACGCCGTGACTTTTGCCGGAGCGACGATGCCCGACCCCGCCGACAGCGTCTCGACCGTGATGGACCGCCCGGCCCCGGCCGGCGACCGGACC
>NZ_BPRD01000681.1 GCF_022179745.1 Methylorubrum podarium | reverse complement strand
TGTTCTCGGCCCGGGCCGCGAGGATCGCCGCGCGCAGGCGCGGGTTCATCGTGGGGTCCGGCGTGCCGAGCTTGGCCGCCACCGTGATCTCGCGGGCGAGCTTGCTGAACACCTTCGAGCGGACCGCGTCGACGCGGCCCTTGCGGTGCATGATGTTCTTGAACTGGGAATGCCCGGCCATGGCGGGATCGTCTTCTCGTTCGTGCGGGCGGAGGGCTCCTTCCGTGCGGAAGGATCCTCGACGTCGCGCGGGATTGTGTCGGGGGCTCCGCTTATAGGCCGCAGCCGCCCCCCGAGGCAACGCGGCGATCCCGTCGCGAACCGGGCTCACCGGATCGCGTTCCCCCTCGAAGGAAGGATCGTGCCGATGCGCAGAACCGACACCGACCGCGTCGCCCGTCGATCCCGCGGCGGATGGCGGTTCGGCCTCGCCGCGTTGCTGGGCGCCCTCGCCGGCGCGACGCTGTTCCCGCGGCAAGCCCAAGGACGGCGGGAGGGGCGGCGGGCGGGCGGCGCGCCGGACGATCTCAGGGCTGATCCCGCTCCAGCAGGGCCCGGTAGCGCGCCGCCGAGCGGCTGACGACGGCGCTCGCATCCGCCGCGACGTGCAGGCCGAAGGCGCCGTAGAGGCGCGTGAAGGCCAGAGACGCGAGCCGCGACGCGATGCGGGCCACGGTAGCGCCGGAGAGCGGCAGCCAGTTCGGGTAGCTCCACAGGAAGGAGACGCTGTTCCGGTCGGCGCCGACCTGCACGATGTCGCCCGTCAGCAGGGCGCCGCGCCCCTCCGCACCGTCGCGCCAGTGCAGCACGGTGCCGCCGGGGAAATGGCCGCCGAGGCGCAGCAGGGTCAGGCCGGGGGCGAGGGCGCGCTCGTCCTCCTCCCAGAACACCACGCGGTCGTCGGGGCGCATCACCCAGTCGCGGTCGCGGGCGTGCAGGTAGACCGGCGCGTCCAAGGCCGCCGCCCAGTCCGGCATCGTGGTGTAGTAATGGGGATGCGAGATCGCGATGCCGGCCAGGCCGCCGAGCGCCTCTACCAGCGCGACCGTCGCCGGATCGAGCAGCGCGAGACAATCCCACAGAAAATTCCCCTGGGGCGTCCGCAGCAGGAAGGCGCGCTGGCCGATGCCGAAACGGGGCTGGGTCTCGATCTCGAACAGCGCGGGCTCGACCTGCCGCCACGCGTTGGCGTGAGCGGCCGCGAGCGCGTCGGGCGTCGTCCAGTTCTGACCGGAGGCGGGCACGTATTGCCGCTCCTCGTCGCAGATCGGGCAGCGCGCGGGCGGGGTCGGCGCGTCGGGGAAGCTGGTTCCGCAGGTGACGCAGATGGGGATCGCCACGGGCTCGCCTCCCGCTTCCGCGCTCGGAGCGCTCAGCCGCCGCGGTAGCCTTGGCCGTCCGGAGATCGGCCGCTCTCCGAACCGGCTCCGTCGCGCGAGGGGATCTCCCCGTCCCGCTCGGAGCCCATGTCGCTCGGCTCGGTCGGCGCCGGGGAACGGTGTCCCGGAACCGGCGCGGCGACCGGGCGCTGCTCGAAGGTCCGGGCACTCGGTGTCTCGACGGGGTCGTCGGGTCGGGTCGCGTCGGTCGGGCTCACGGGATGTCTCCGGGTCTTTCCCGGTGAAGAGCCGCGTGATCCGTCCGGTTCCCTCGCGCCGGACAGCCGCGAGGGAACCGGACGG
>NZ_BPRD01000680.1 GCF_022179745.1 Methylorubrum podarium | reverse complement strand
CCGCGGCCGGGCCGACGAAGTTCCTGGACGGCTCCGTCCAGATGCCGCTCTCGCCGGACCTCTGACGTTCCTTGGTTTGCCGCGCTCTCCGGGCGGCAAACCGCACACACTTTGCCTGAGAGCGCTTGAGATGCCGGTCTACGACTACGCCTGCGAAGCGTGCGGTCCCTTCACCGTTCTGCGCCCGATGGCGCAGTTCAAGGATCCGCACGACTGCCCGGATTGCGGCGAGGCGTGCCAGCGCGCCTTCCTCACCGCTCCGCGGATCTCCGGCATGGACGCGGGGCTGAAGGCGGCCCACGCCACCAACGAGCGCAGCCGCCACGAGCCGCGGCGCTCGGGCGCTCACGGGGCCGGCTGCGGCTGCTGCTCGCCCAGGAAGACGAGTGCCGCACCCGCGGCGGCGAAAAGCTTCCCGAACGCGCGGCCCTGGATGATCAGCCACTGAGCCGAGATCCCTTGCGGCGGACGCGCCCGGCGCGCCCGCCGACACGCTTCCGGGGGGAAGCAGACGACCGAACATCGCTCCGCGAGGGAGCCGCCGGCCGCGACACGACAAGCGGGATGAACCCTGTGGGGCAGCCGGTGCAGCGTATGGGTTGGGGACTGACGATGACCGAACGGATGAGACGGACGAGGACAGGACCGGTGCGGCGCCGCGGCGTCGGGATCGGAACGGCCGGCGCGCTGCTGGCGGCGAGCCTTGCCGGGGGGAGCCTTGCCGGGGCGGGCGCGGCGCTGGCGCAGCAGCCCTCGCCGGTGGGCCAGTTCAACGATCAGACCCAGCCGCGCACCGATCCCGCCATCGCCGCCAAGCCCGCCGACCCCGTCCGCACCGGGCCGCTCGCCCCCTGGGCCACCGACATGGCCGCCCGCGGGCTCACCTTCGACATCAACATCTACGACTTCTACCAGGCCAACCCCTCGGCCGGCCTGCGCACCGGAGAGCAGTCCAACTCCGCCTACTTCGTCCTCTCCATGACCGCCGACATGCAGAGGCTCGCCAACATCTCAGGCGGCACCATCAAGTTCACCCAGACCTTCTTCGGTCTCGTGCGCAACCTCAACATGGCCGCCGACATCGGCGATACCACGGTCGGCTACCAGCCGCCCTACAATCCCAACAACAACCGCCTCTCGCTGCTCACCTACGAGCAGAAGCTCCTCGACGACCGCCTCGTCATCGAGTTCGGCCGCACCCATCCCGACCGCTACTACGGCCTGCCGCCGTGCAACTCGATCAACTCCTGCTTCCAGGACCTGTTCTACATCAACGCCGGCTTCACCTCGCCGCTCTACGCCGTCTGGGGGGCCAACGCCGCCTACCAACTCTCGCCCACCACCTAC
>NZ_BPRD01000679.1 GCF_022179745.1 Methylorubrum podarium | reverse complement strand
CCTGCGCGCGCAGGTACTCCTCCTCCGACAGGAGCTGACGCTCCTTGAGGGGGGTGAGGCCCGGCTCGATGACGACGTAGGACTCGAAGTAGAGGATGCGCTCAAGGTCCTTGAGCGCCATGTCGAGCAGCAGGCCGATGCGCGAGGGCAGCGACTTCAGGAACCAGATATGGGCGACGGGGGCGGCCAGCTCGATATGGCCCATGCGGTCGCGCCGGACGCGCGCGAGGGTGACCTCGACGCCGCACTTCTCGCAGATGACGCCCTTGTACTTCATGCGCTTGTACTTGCCGCACAAGCACTCGTAGTCCTTGATCGGCCCGAAGATGCGCGCGCAGAACAGGCCGTCGCGCTCGGGCTTGAAGGTCCGGTAGTTGATCGTCTCGGGCTTCTTGATCTCGCCGTAGGACCACGAGAGGATCTTCTCAGGGCTCGAGATCGAGATCTTGATCTGGTCGAAGCTCTGCGGCTGGGCCTGCTGATTGAAAAGGTTCATGACCTCTTGGTTCATGATCCGCTCCTTGCTCGCCGGCTGCCCCGCGCCTGGGCAGTCACGGCTTGATCCTCATGGCGCCGCGCTCGTCCGGAGCGCCGCTGGCCGTCATCGTGTCGTGGAAGGCCCCGCCCCTTCCCGCTCGACCGCGGCGACGCCTCGTGGGAGGCGCCGCCGCGGGAGGTGATACGGTCGTTACTCGGCCGCCTCGGCCGGCGGCTCGATCTGCTGGTCGTTCGAGGCGTTCTGCTTGGAGTTCGTCAGCTCGACGTTGAGGCCGAGCGAGCGCATCTCCTTGACGAGCACGTTGAACGATTCGGGGATGCCGGCCTCGAAGGTGTCGTCGCCGCGGACGATCGCCTCGTAGACCTTGGTGCGGCCGGCCACGTCGTCCGACTTCACCGTCAGCATCTCCTGCAGCGTGTAGGCCGCGCCGTAGGCCTCCAGCGCCCAGACCTCCATCTCACCGAAGCGCTGGCCGCCGAACTGCGCCTTGCCGCCCAGCGGCTGCTGGGTGACGAGCGAGTACGGGCCGATCGAGCGCGCGTGGATCTTGTCGTCCACGAGGTGGTGCAGCTTCAGCATGTAGATGTAGCCCATCGTCACCTTGCGGTCGAAGGGCTCGCCGGTGCGACCGTCGTAGAGGGTCGACTGCGCCGAGCGGTCGAGCCCGGCCATCTCCAGCATCGTCTCGATGTCGGCTTCCTTGGCGCCGTTGAACACCGGGGTCGCCATCGGCACGCCGCGGCGGACGTTGTTGCCGGCCTCCGCCAGATCCTCGTCCGACAGGCCCTCCAGCTCCGCGGGGGAGTAGATCGCCTTCATCTCCTCCTTCAGCGGGCCGATATCCTGCGTCTTCAGATAGGCATCGACCGCCTTCGCCACCTTGCGACCCAAGCCCGCAGCCGCCCAGCCGAGGTGGGTCTCCAGGATCTGACCCACGTTCATGCGCGAGGGCACGCCGAGCGGGTTGAGCACGATGTCGGCATGCGTCCCGTCCTCGAGGAACGGCATGTCCTCGATCGGCACGATGCGCGACACGACGCCCTTGTTGCCGTGGCGGCCGGCCATCTTGTCGCCGGGCTGGATCTTGCGCTTCACCGCCACGAAGACCTTGACCATCTTCATGACGCCGGGCGGAAGCTCGTCGCCGCGCTGCAGCTTCTCGACCTTGTCGAGGAAGCGCTGCTCCAGGCGCTTCTTCGACTCGTCGTACTGCTTCTGCATCGCCTCGATCTCCGTCATCAGACGGTCGTCGACGACGGCGAACTGCCACCATTGCGAGCGGGGATACTCGCTGATGATCTCGCGGGTCAGCGTGGTGTCCTTGCGGAAGCCCTTCGGGCCGGCGATCGGCGACTGGCCGATCAGCACCTACGCGCGTCTCGCCGAGGTGCTGATCGGCCAGT
>NZ_BPRD01000678.1 GCF_022179745.1 Methylorubrum podarium | reverse complement strand
AACTCCCGGCGCCGGGAGGCCCGCGAATGACACTCAGGATGGTGCGCGAGGGGCGGTTTGGACGCCCTTGAATGATCGCGCGGCGCAGCCTGGGCCGGTCTATAGAACGTTTCGAAATAGGCCGCTACTGGCCCGATGACACAGGCGCGCGACTGACAGTCCCGCCTTGTCGGCCCTGCAGAAATGACGGGATCAGCCTTTGCCGGCGAACACGTAGCAGCGGCGCACCGCCGCCCGGAACGCGTCGCGCCGATCCGCCGAGAGCCGCGCCAGCCGGGCTTCGAGCTGCTCGCGTCCGGCCAGAGCGGCCGGTTCGCGGGCCGCATCCTCCTCGGTCAGGCGGGGCGGAGCCCGCGGGGACGGCTCGGCATCCATGGGGTGCATCCTTCGCGGCCACCGGTCGGCCTCCTGGAGTCAATGCACCGAGGACGCGCACGGTTCGCGCGGCGCCGAACGATCGGCTATAGGCCGCCGACCACCGGCTCGCGGACGCGATCCGGACGCGAACCGCCCCTCGTGTCGAGGGAGACCGATCAGCCCTCTTAGGGACGACGACGAGACGTGCGGACTTTCCCCTCACCCAAGGCCGATCCGTGCGGTTGATCGTCGAGACTCTCGCCTGCCGCCGCTCGGGACGCCGGATCTTCGCCGGGCTCTCGTTTGCCGTCGGCCCCGGCGAGGGGCTCATGGTGACCGGGCGCAACGGGGCGGGGAAGTCGAGCCTGCTGACGATGCTGGCCGGGCGCCTCAAGCCCGATGCCGGCTCGATCCGCGCCGAGGACATCGGCGAGGCCACCCTGCCGGAATGCCTCCACGTGGTCGGGCACCGGGACGGGCTGAAGTCGGCGCTGACGGCGGCGGAGAATCTCGAATTCGCCCGCGACCTTCTCGGCAATCCCGCCGCCTCGCCGACGGAGGCCCTGGAGGCGATGGGCCTGCCGCACGTGGCGCGGCTGCCGGTCGGCTACCTGTCGGCGGGGCAGCGGCGCCGGGTCGCGCTGGCACGGCTCCTCGTCTGCCGCCGGCCGCTCTGGCTTCTCGACGAGCCGACCGCCGCCCTCGATCTCGCCTCGCAGGGCGTCCTGGCCGGCCTCATGCGGCGCCACCGGGCTGAAGGAGGCCTCGTCGTCGCCGCGACCCACCAAGCCCTCGGCCTGGAGGACGCGCGCGAGCTGCGCATCGGACCCGCCCTGTCCACAGCCGCTCCCGAGGAAGCGCTCGAATCGGAGGACTGGCTATGATCCGCGCCTTCTCGGCCCTGCTCGCGCGCGACCTGAAGCTCGCCGCCCGGGTCGGCGGCTCGGGGGCGCTGTCGCTCGTCTTCTTCCTGATGATCGTGGTGCTGGTGCCCTTCGCCCTGGGGCCGGACCTGAACCTGCTCTCGCGGATCGGCCCGGCGATCCTGTGGCTCTCGGCCGTGCTCGCCACCCTGATCGGACTCGACCGGTTGTTTCAGTCGGACGAGGAGGACGGTTCCCTCGACCTGATGACCGGCGCCGCCGTGCCGCTGGAGATGGTGGTGCTGGCGAAGGTCCTCGCCTCCTGGCTCACCACCGGCCTGCCGCTGGCCCTCGCCTCGCCGCTGTTCGGATTGCTGGTGGCGCTCTCGCCGACGGCCATGGGAGCCACGGCCCTGACGCTCGCTTTGGGCACGCCGGCCCTGGCCTTCATCGGCGCCGTCGGCGCGGCGCTGACGGCCACCATCCGCCGCGGCGGCCTGATCCTGGCGATCGTCGTGCTGCCGCTGATGATCCCGACGCTGATCTTCGGCGTCTCGGCGGCGGAGGCCGCGCTCGGCGGCACGGTGCCCTTCACGACCCCGCTCGCGGTGCTGGCCGCCCTGAGCCTGATCGCGGGGGTGGTCGGGACCCTGGCCGCCGCCGCGGCGCTGCGCTGGTCGGAGTGACCCGAAGGCTGCCGCGAGCTACTTGTCGCAGCCGATGCAGATTCCGGTGTCGATCTTGTCGTTCTTCCGCTCCATGGCGGTTTCCCGGTCGGGGTTGTTCGAGTCCCGCTCCCGGCGCGCGCCTCCGCCCCCGGCCGGCGGCATGGTGCGTCCGACGGCCGAGGTGTTCGGCGCGTAGATGGTGGATGCCGGATCGCCGCCGGTGCCGGTCTGAGCCGGTGCCTGGGCGAAGGCGGGGGCGGCGAGGACGGCCGTGAGGGCCGCAGCGGAAAAGAGACGTGCGATCATCGGTGAACTCCCTAGGAGTTCC
>NZ_BPRD01000677.1 GCF_022179745.1 Methylorubrum podarium | reverse complement strand
GGGGAGGAGAGGGGCGATGACCGAACGATCGAACGGAGACCGTATGAGACGGTTTCGGCCGCTCGCGACCGAGGGTGCCGCTGCCTTGATCTCGGCCCGAATACTCGTAAAGACTGTCGATCCATTAGTCTTGGCCGCTTTTCTCGAAACCGGTGGGACGTGTCGCGGCGGCTGAACGTGCTGAATCGCGCGGAGCGGCGGCGGGGTGAATCGGACCGCCGCGCAACAAATCGCAAAAAAACGTCGGTCCGCGACAAGTCGCGGCGGATGACTCGATCAAAGTAGTCCCCGGTTGCAGCCTGTGCGGGCGCCGGCTGCGGCTCTCATGGATAAAAATATTCGGCATTGCCGTGCGGGAGGAAGACCAGCGCCGGTCTTCGACTGAAACGTATTCATGGTTGCCGTGGTGCGATGCATCGCGGCGATGAGCGCATGAGCGCATCCGCCATTTCAGGAATCGCTTTTTCTTCTCAGTGGCCCTGCGGAGAGAGACAAACTATGCTGTCAATGCATGTTGAGGACGACAAGGATTGGAAGGCTTCGGACTGTACCGTGACCGAGCCGTCGACGATCCGGCGCGCCATCTCGGCGGCGTCGATCGGGAACGTGGCCGAGTGGTACGATTTCGGCGTCTACGCCTTCTTCGAGCCGACGATCCAGAAGGTGTTCTTCTCCAATCTCTCCCACACGATGGGTGAGATCGCGACGTTCGGGCTGTTCGCGGTCGCGTTCCTGATCCGGCCGCTCGGCGGCATGTTCTTCGGTCCCCTGGCCGACCGGATCGGCCGCAACAAGGTTCTTGCGGCGACGATGATCCTGATGGCCGTCGGCACCTTCGCGATCGGCTGCATTCCCAGCCAGGAGAGCATCGGCATCGCCGCGCCGCTCCTGCTTCTCTGCGCCCGGCTGGTCCAGGGCTTCTCCACCGGCGGCGAGTACGGCAGCGCCATGACCTTCATCGCCGAGTACGCCCCCGACCGGCGGCGCGGCTATCTCGGCAGCTGGCTGGAATTCGGCACCTTCACCGGATACCTGCTGGGCGCCATCGTCGTCACCGTGGCGGGCGTTGCCCTGACCGAGGAGCAACTGCTCGATTGGGGCTGGCGCCTGCCCTTCTTCCTGGCCCTGCCGCTCGGGCTCATCGGCGTCTACCTGCGCACGCAGCTCGCCGAGACGCCCGCCTTCGCGGCCCTGGAGCAGGAGACGGAGGATCGCGAGAAGCGCCTGCGCGCGGGGCAGACCGCGAAGGACATCCTCGTCCTCTGGCCCTACGTCCTCGTCTGCATGGGGCTGGCGCTCGCCTGGAACGTGCCGAACTACATGCTGACCTCGTACATGCCGACCTACGTCACCCAGACCCTGCCGATGATGCAGCGGACCGGCGGCATCTCGCCGACGGAGTCGCAGGTCCTGCAGATCGCGGTGATGGTGCTCGCGCTCCTGTCGATCCCCTTCATCGGGCGCCTGTCGGACCGCTTCGGGCGCAAGCCCTTCGCCCTGATCGGGGCGATCGGCCTCGTCGTACTGGCCCTGCCGATGATCCTGCTGATCCGCAGCCAGAGCGAGACCGCGGTCTTCCTCGGCCTGCTGATCATGGGGATGCTGCTGATCTGCTTCAGCGCGACGATGCCTTCGACCCTGCCGGCCCTCTTCCCCACGAATGTCCGTGCGAGCGGCCTCTCGATCTCCTTCAACGTGTCGGTGTCGCTGTTCGCCGGGACGACCTCGGTGGTCGTCGGATCGCTCGTAGCCTATACGGGCGACCTCAATTGGCCCGCCTATTACCTGATGATCGCCGGCGTGATCGGCGCCGTCTCGATCCTCGCCATCCGCGAGCCCAACGGGACGAGCATGTGGGGGTCGCCGCCGGCCGCAGCGAGCGAGCAGGAGGCGCACGACCTCGTCGGGAGCTACAACGCGACCTCGGCCGGCGGCGGACCGGCGCTGTCCGTGCCGGTGGGGGTTGCCCCGCGTCAGATCGTTTGAGCGCCGCAACGGGACCAAGCGCTTCGACGGTGGCCACCGAGAGCCGATCCCGCCCTGTCGGGATCGGCTCTCGTCTTTTGCCAGCTCGCCCGGACGGATCGGCTGCCCCGCTTCCGACGCGCGCAGCCCCAGCCGGGTCAGTAGCGATATCCGCCGGAGCGCCGCCCCTCATAGAACCGAGACCCGCGATACGACCGGCCGTCATGGCCGCCGTACTCGTGCTTGCGCCGCCATCCGTGGGCCGGCGCCCAGGGCGGCGGACCGCCGTGGTGGAAGCCGCGTCCGCCGCGCGCCCAGGGCGGGTCGGCCATGGCGGACGTGGTGGTTCCGACGATGCCGCCGGCGAAGGCCAGCACCGAGAGGAGGGTGAGGGTCGATCTACGGAGCATCGGGCCTCCTGACATCAGATCAGATCGGATGGGATCGGGGGCGGCGCCCGGCCGGCCTCACCGGCCGGTCGTCGAGCCGGTGGTGGTGGTCGATTTCACGGGCTTCGAGCCGGGCTCGTGCGCCATGGTCTTGGTGCGCGACTCGACGGCCTCGCCGTCGCGGACCTTGGTCTTGGTGTGCGACTTCGAGAACGTGCCGCCGTCATGGGCCATGGCCTTGGATTGGCCGTTGAGGCCGCCCTGGCCGGTCTCGTTCACGTGCGAGCGGTCCATGGTCTTGCCGCCGGCCGCCGCGCCGCCGGTCGCGAGCGAGGAGCCCGTGGAGCCGTTCGCCCCCGTCGAGGTGCCGCCCGTGC
>NZ_BPRD01000676.1 GCF_022179745.1 Methylorubrum podarium | reverse complement strand
CCTTGTGCCCAAGGGCACTCTCCGTTCCGGGATCTGGTCCGCCCACTTCGTCCTGGGCTTTGCGTTCACCGGTGTCATCGTCATGTTGCTGATCTGGCGGCAAACGAAAGGGCGTCAGCTTCCGGTCGATGATCCAGGCCCCCTGCATGTTCTCGCCAAGGCGACCCATCTTGCGCTCTACCTATTGCTCCTGGTCATCGCGGGCCTTGGGATCGCGAATGCCTTCGTGCGCGGTGTCACGTTGATCGGCCCGCTCGCTCTGCCGGCCCTCGGCGACCCGGAATGGCGCCGGCCGCTGACCCACTGGCACGGGCTCGCTGCCAACGTCCTGATGGCGGTCGCCGCCTTCCACGCCGCGGCCGCCCTGGGCCATCACTACCTCTGGCACGACGCCGTACTGCGTCGCATCCTCCCGGGACGCGCTTCTTCCGCCCCATACGAGAGATCCTGAGTACGATGCGTGCGTCCCATAAGGAAAACCACCTCATCGACCGTGTGGGCTGGCTGCGTGCCGCCGTCCTCGGCGCCAACGACGGCCTCGTCTCGACGGCGAGCCTCATTGTCGGCGTCGCCGCGTCCGCCGCAGCCTCCGGGGAGATCCTCGTCGCCGGGACGGCCGGTCTAGTCGCCGGGGCGATGTCGATGGCGGCCGGCGAGTACGTCTCGGTGAGTTCGCAATCCGATACCGAACAAGCCGATCTCGCAAGGGAACGACGCGAGCTCGCTGAGGACCCTGCGGCCGAGCGTGAGGAACTTGCGGGAATCTACGTCGCCCGCGGTCTCGACCACGACCTTGCCCTCAGGGTCGCGGACCAACTCATGGCGAAGGACGCGCTCGGCGCCCATGCCCGGGACGAGCTCGGCATCTCCGAATTTACCACGGCGCGCCCGATCCAAGCGGCCCTGACGTCGGCGGCGACGTTCTCGGCCGGGGCGGCTCTGCCGCTGCTCGTGGCCGCGCTCTCACCGGCTAACATCGTCGTCTACTCGGTATCCGCCGCTTCGCTGGTGTTCCTGGCGGTACTCGGCGCGCTTGGGGCCAAGGCTGGGGGCGCCGCCATCCCGCGGGCGACCGCGCGGGTGGCCTTCTGGGGCGCCGCCGCGATGGCCGTCACGGCCGGCATCGGCCACCTCGTCGGCAAAGCCGTATAGGGAAGCGACGTTCCTATGCTGGGATGGCGCGATGCATGCCGCCTCATTCCGCTTCGGCTAGCCACTTCCGCAGTAGCGTCGGCGGGCCGGCATACCCTGATGTGATGGCCGCCGCTTTTGCTTTCAAAGCAGATGGGGTGGATG
>NZ_BPRD01000675.1 GCF_022179745.1 Methylorubrum podarium | reverse complement strand
GCCGCCGCACCCGACCAGCACTGATCCGGCCCCGCTCGCGCAGGCGCAAACCTCATGACCCGCTTCTTCATCGAGCGCCCGATCTTCGCCTGGGCGATCTCCATCTTCATCATGCTGGTGGGCGCGATCTCCATCGCCTTCCTGCCGGTCTCGCAATACCCGGACGTCGCCCCCGTCACGATCCAGGTCACGGCGACCTATCCGGGCGCCCCGCCCGAGCGGCTCTACGACGGCGTCACCCGCATCATCGAGGAGGAGCTCAACGGCATCCCGGGGCTGATGTACTTCGAGAGCACCAGCGACACCTCCGGCCAGACCCAGATCATGGCCTCGTTCGCGCCGGGCTCCGATCCGTCGAAGGCCACCGTCGCGGTGCAGAACCGGATCAAGCGCATCGAAGCGCGCCTGCCCCGCGCCGTGACCCAGCAGGGCGTCATCGTCGAGGAGGCGAGCACCAGCTTCCTCCAGTTCGTCATCGTGTCGTCCAAGGACGGCTCCCTGACCGACACGGATCTCGGCGACCTCGCCGCGCGCCGCCTGCTCGGCGAGCTGCGGCGCGTCCCGGGGGTCGGGCGCGCCACCCTGTTCTCGTCGGAGAAGGCGCTGCGGATCTGGATCGACCCGGTCAAGCTCGTCGGCCTCAACATGACCCCCGCCGACGTCACCGCAGCGGTCGCGGCGCAGAACGCGCAGGTGACCTCCGGCATCGTCGGCGCCCAACCCGCCAAGGAGGGCCAGCGCATCGCCGCCAACGTGCTGGTGAAGGGGCAGCTGACTACGGTGGCCGAGTTCGAGGAGATCGTGCTGCGCGCCAACATGGATGGCTCGCTGGTGCGCCTGCGCGACGTCGCCGAGGTCGAACTCGGCGGGATGTCCTACACCATGCAGACGCGCCTCGACGGACGCCCGGCCGCCGGCATCGGCATCCAGCTCGCGCCCGGCGGCAACGCGCTGGCCGCCGCCACCGGCGTCAAGGCCAAGCTCGCCCAGCTCTCGAAGACGCTGCCCGCGAATGTCAGCGTCACGGTGCCCTACGACACCACGCCCTTCGTCGAGGTCTCGATCAAGAAGGTTCTGATGACGCTCGCCGAGGCGATGGCGCTGGTCTTCGTGGTCATGTTCCTGTTCCTGCAGAACATCCGCTACACCATCATCCCGACCATCGTGGTGCCGGTGGCGCTCCTCGGCACCTGCGGCGCGCTGCTGCTCGCCGGCTTCTCGATCAACGTGCTCACCATGTTCGGCATGGTGCTGGCCATCGGCATCCTCGTCGACGACGCCATCGTCGTGGTCGAGAACGTCGAGCGCATCATGGGCGAGGAGGGCCTCTCGCCCCGAGAGGCGACCCGCAAGGCGATGGGCCAGATCACGGGAGCCATCATCGGCATCACCTCGGTGCTGATCGCGGTGTTCGTGCCGCTGGCCTTCTTCCCCGGCTCGGTCGGCGTCATCTACCGGCAGTTCGCGGTCAGCATGGCGACCTCGATCGCCTTCTCGGCCTTCCTGGCGCTCTCGCTCACCCCGGCGCTCTGCGCCACCCTGCTCAAGCCCGTCGCGGCCGGCCACGGCCACGCCAAGGGCGGCTTCTTCGGCTGGTTCAACCGCCGCTTCCAGGCGGGCACGCTGGCCTACCGCTCGGGGGTCGGCGGCATCCTGAAGCGACCGGTCCGGTCGCTCCTCGTCTACGCGGCGCTCGTCGCGGCGCTCGGCTGGGGCTACGTCCGGATGCCGACGAGCTTCCTGCCGACCGAGGACCAGGGCTACCTCATCGTCGACGCGCAGACGCCGCCGGAATCCTCCACCGAGCGCACCCTCGACGTGGCCAAGCGCATGGAGGACCATTTCGGGACCGAGGCGGCGGTCGCCAGCCGCGTGGTTCTGCTCGGCTACGGCTTCTCGGGCCAGGGCCAGAACGCGGCGCTCTCCTTCGTCACCCTGAAGGACTGGAAGGAGCGCGGGCCGGACGACGGCGCCGACGCCATCGCCGCCCGGGCCAACGCGGTGCTCGGCGGCCTGCCGGATGCCATCGCCATGTCGCTGTCGCCGCCGGCCATCGACTCCCTCGGCAACTCCAGCGGCTTCGCCTTCCGCCTGCAGGACAAGGGGCAGCAGGGCTACGCGGCGCTCGCCGCCGCGCGCGACCAGCTCCTGGCCGCCGCCTCGCAGAGCCCGATCCTCCAGGGGGTCTACGTCGAGGGGCTGCCGACCGCGCCCCAGATCGAGCTCACCCTCGACCGACAGAAGGCGAACGCCCTCGGCGTCACCTTCGCCGACATCAACGACGCGCTCTCGACGAGCCTCGGCTCGGCCTACGTCAACGACTTCCCCAACGCCTCCCGCATGCAGCGGGTGATCGTGCAGGCCGAGGCCGGGCGCCGGATGCGGGCCGAGGACCTGCTCGATCTCCACGTGCGCAACGCGAAGGGCCAGATGGTGCCGCTGCAATCCTTCGCCCGGATCTCCTGGACCATGGGCCCCGCGCAGGTTGTGGGCTTCAACGGCTACCCGAGCATCAAGTTCGGCGGCAGCGCGGCGCCCGGCTACGCCAGCGGCGACGCCATGGCGGAGATGGAGCGGCTCGCCGGGCAACTGCCCCAGGGCTTCGATTTCGCCTGGACCGGGCAATCGCTGCAGGAGAAGCTCTCGGGGAGCCAAGCCATCTACCTGCTGGCGCTGGCGCTGTTCTGCGTCTTCCTCTGTCTCGCCGCACTCTACGAGAGCTGGTCGATCCCGCTCGCCGTGCTGCTCGTGGTGCCGACCGGCGTGGTCGGTGCGGTGTTCGCCATGCTCCTGCGGGACATGCCGAACGACGTCTACTTCAAGGTCGGCCTGATCACGGTGATCGGCCTGACGGCGAAGAACGCGATCTTGATCATCGAGGTGGCCAAGGACTTGGTGGCGCAGGGCCGCTCCGTGCACGAGGCGGCGCTGGAGGCGTGCGAGCTGCGCTTCCGGCCGATCATCATGACCTCGTTCGCCTTCATCCTCGGCGTGGTGCCGCTCGCCATCGCCACGGGCGCCAGCATGAACAGTCAGCGAGCCATCGGCACCGGCGTGCTCGGCGGCATGATCACGGCGACCGTGCTCGCGGTGTTCGTCACCCCGCTCTTCTACGTTCTGATTGCCAGGGCCTTCCGGTCGCGGGCAGCGGATGCGGCGAAGGACGGCTCACCCAAATCGGACGCTCTCGCAAAGCACGGTGCCCCCGTGCCCTGAGGCGATTCACGCCGATCCGGGCCCCGCCCGGCAACAGGTCGCGCGACCGCGCCTTCCCGCGGTCCGCGACAGCGGTCGGCCTGCCTCCCAGCCCCCTTGGCAGGCCGACCGCGCCGCGCACGCGCGAGACCGGACGAAGATCAATCGTGAAAGATCTGGCTGAAGCGAGCGGCGGCGCCGGACACGAGCATAGGCGCGCGGGGAAGGTCACGCCGGCTGCACGGCGTGAAGCCGAAATATGAACTCTGAAGATCGGCGTTGAGCGTTCCCACCCACAGCTGCAGCATCGGCCACGCCCCGTCGACGCTGACGAGCAGCATCCGACTGTCCGGGTCGAAGGCGTCGACTTGATCCCGGAAGAGGCGCTCAATCGAGGGAAGCTCCTCCGCCCGGACGGATCGTTGGGCCCACAACATCGCATCTCGCCAAGACCAGAGTTTCGTGGAGGTGAGGTTGGACGGCCCCTCGAACGTGAGCCGTGCTCGATCCCGCCCGAACCGGGACGCGCCTCACCATCGATGTTTCGGCACGCTTCGTCCCGAGGGAGCGCGCTCCGGCTGATCATCGATCGGCCGGCATCCGCGATCCTCCGAAGTCTCGAAGAGGTTCTGGAACCACAAATGCCGCCGATCGAGCCCGGCTCGTCTCGGACAGTTCCGGTTGATCGCTGCGGTCAGAGCAGGGCCTGTCCCCTCCTCCTTGCGGGGAGGGGTTCGGGGTGGCGCGGAAGGCACCGCTGCGCTCGATCCGGCACCACCCCACCTCCTGCCTGCCCCCACGAGGGGGAGAAGAGGGGCAATGCCCGAGGTGATCGAGGGGAAACCGTATCAGAAGGTGAAGCCGGCCTCGACCATGTAGCGGTCCTGCGTCCGCACGTTGCCCGTGCGGCCGAAGCCGGTGCCGAGGGTGCCGGCAGCCAGATCGCCGGTCTGAGTGCCGTACAGATCGACATGGGAATACTCGCCGCGCACGAAGAAGCGGTCGAAGTTGAAGGTCGGCGTGATCGTGTAGGACGCCGCCGAGCTGCCCGCACCGTAGAGCAGATTGGTCGTCGCCAGCGGGGCGAACCGATTGCCGTTCTGCGCGATGTACTCCACGCGCCCGCCGATCGAGAACCAGTCGTTGAAGCTGTAGGCAACGATGACAGCGCCGCCGTAGGTCTCGGCACCGGCCAGGCCGAGACCGAGGTCCTGAACGACGCTCGTGTATTGGGCGTAGGGCGTGATCGTCCAAGGTCCATTGGCGAAGGTGTAGTTCACGCTGACGATACTGCTGTTCTGCAGCGTGACCGGGGTCGCGAACTGGAATTTAGAGCCGCGGTCGAGACTGTTGAACCGCGAGAAATGAGTGCCGCCGTTGATGCCGATCGTGTTGTTGTCGTCGATCTTGTAGGTCAGATAGCCCGTGATCCAGTTCAGCTCGCCCGAGAAGAAGCCGTCGGTGACCGCGATCGCGGCGTTCCACGGGCCGCTCGAGTAATTGAGCTGAATGCCCTGATTGAGGAAGATTTCCTGGTTGAACAGAAGGCCGCCCGAAATGTTGGCACGTTGATAGGTGAACAATCCCTCTGAGCCGATGTTGCCGAACATGCGGCCGCCCTGGATCGACCATTCGTCGTTGATCTGGTACTTGCCGAAGGCGATCGGCACCGTGACCGAGTACGGCGCCGCCTGATCGAACGACGAGTAGAGCGGGTAGGCCAGCAGGGGAAACGAGTACAGGCCCGCTTGCACGTAGAACTGGAACGGTCCGTCAGCCTTCTGCACCGTGGCCATCAGGTTGGTGAAATCGACCCGGTTCTCCATGTCGCGCCCCGTGTTCAGGGGCGCGACATGGAGAACCGGGTCGATTTCACCAACCTGATGGCCACGGTGCAGAAGGCTGACGGACCGTTCCAGTTCTACGTGCAAGCGGGCCTGTACTCGTTTCCCCTG
>NZ_BPRD01000674.1 GCF_022179745.1 Methylorubrum podarium | reverse complement strand
CGCCGACGATGAGGAGCGCGGGCGCCGCCCCGGGCACCGGCCGGCGGATGTCGAGCCGGTCGAACAAGGCCTCCCAAGCGGTGATCGCGGTGAGCGGCATCGCCGCGGCCTCGGGGAAGGACAGCGCGGCGGGCTTGCGGCCGACGATCCGCTCATCGACGCAATGCAGCTCGGCATTGGTGCCGGGTCGCCCCAGCGCACCGGCGTAGAACACCGCCTCCCCGACCTTGAACCGGGTCACCTCCGGCCCGACGGCCTCGACGACGCCAGCGGCGTCGTAGCCCAGGACCTGCGGCTGCCCCTCGGGCGGGTCGGCGCGTCTGCGGACCTTGGTATCGACCGGATTGACCGAGACCGCCCGCACCCGGACCAGGAGGTCGCGCGGCCCCGGCGCCGGCTCGGGCAAGTCGAGGTCGAGGAGCGCCTGCTCGTCCTCGATGGGCAGGGGTTTGTGGAAGCCGACGGCACGCATGGGATGACTCCTTCTGGTCGGGACCCGCGTCAGAGGCGGGCCTTCGTTCGGTTCGGGAGAGTGAGGCGGGAGGGCACCGCGCTGGCGGCGATGCCGAGGACGATCGCCAGGGCGCCGAGGATGAGGTCGGGTCCGGGCGCCTCGTGCAGCGTCGCCGCCGCGATCGCGAGTCCGGTGACCGGCACCGCGAGCATCAGCGTCGACATCCGGCTCGCCGGCACCCGCCGGCTCGCGGCGTTGACGGCGCAGAAGCCGAAGGCGGTGGCGAGCGGCCCGACGAAGATCAGGCAGGCCCAGAACGTCGCCGTCCCATCGCCGGTGAACGGTCCCTCGACCGCGCGGGCGAGCGGCAGCAGCACGGCGGCGGCCAGCAGCATCTGCCAGGGCGCGAGTTCCACCGCGGAGGCCGCCGAGCGCCCGTAGCGCAGGTGCAGGATGCAGGCGGCCCAGGCGGCGGAGGCCGCGAGCAGCATCGCGTGGGCGCCGAGCACGGCCCCGTCCCGCCAATCGATGGCGTGCGGACTGAACAGGATCAGCACGCCCAGCGCCGCCAGCCCGATCCCGGCCCATTGCGTGCGCGAGATCCGCTCGCCGAAGACCAGCACCGCCACCGGCACGACCCAGATCGGCGTGGTGTAGCTCAGGATCGCCGAGCGCCCGGCCGGGAGATGCGTCATCGCCACGGCGCCCAGCGCGGTGAACAGCATCATCTGCAGCAGGCCGATGGAGGCGATGACCGGCAGGTCCGCGCCCCGGGGCCGCCGGACCGCACCGCGGGCGGCCTGCCACGCGAACAGGCAGGCGGCGCCGGTGGCGAAGCGCAGGGCCGAGAACCAGAGCGGCGAGACGTGACCGAGCCCGAGCTTCATCACCGGCCAGTTCGCGCCCCAGAGCAGGATCGCGCCGCCGAGCAGGAGCGCCGGCGACGAGCCGACCGCGGCACCGCGACGCCGAAGCACGGGCGGAGCCGGCAGGGCATGGCAGGCGGGCGGCGACGCGACGGCGGTCGAGGCGGACATAGCTGGCCTCATCGAAGGGGGAACGGAGCCGGGCTCGAAGCCGGTCCGGCCGGTCGTCGCGACCGGCGAATGGCAGGATGCCCCGCATCGACGAAGTTGGAAAACGCATAGTTCTGATCGATGCGATCAGATTTTCTGCTTGCTGGCAGGCCGCCGAGCCGCGACAACACGCCGCCGGCCGCGCTCTCCGGGGCGTCCGCGGCGCGCAAGCGAAGAGGCGAATGGCCATGCGCCATCCCGATCTCGAACTCGACCTGCTCCGCGCCTTCGTGGCCGTAGCCGAGACCGGCAGCTTCACCGCCGCCGCCGACGTCGTGCATCGCTCGCAATCGGCGGTGAGCCAGAAGGTCCTGCGGCTTGAGGAGATCCTGGGGCGGCGGGTCTTCGACCGTACCAGCCGCAGCCTCGGCCTGACCCCGGACGGCGAGCGCCTGCTCGTCGCCGCGCGGCAGATGCTGGAGTTCAACGACAAGCTGATGCGCGCGTGGCGCGAGCCGCCGGCCAGCGGCACCCTGCGGCTC
>NZ_BPRD01000673.1 GCF_022179745.1 Methylorubrum podarium | reverse complement strand
CCGGCTGATCACCTCGGGCCGTACCCCATCCCGTCATCGCGAGTGGCAGCGAAGCGATCCAGGGCGCGACCTCTCCGGAAATGTCGCGCCCTGGATTGCCACGGCTTCGCCTCGCAATGACGGCGGATGGTGAAACCGAAGTGATCAACCGGAAACGGTATGAGAGCATCGCCCCCGATCCAATATCCGGAGCGATGCTCTCGCTCTCTGTTTTTACATCACCTTCTCAGACAGGCCGGCGGCCACCTTTCGGGACGATGCTCTAAAGTCCGACCGATACCGTTCATGTGATCGAAACCCGGTGGACGGCAGTTTCATCGAGCGTTGGCCGTATGCTCAAGCAGATCGTGGGCCCCGACCAGCGGCCGGATGCAGATTCTCGCCGGGCCGAAGTTCTCGGCATTAACGGATTCTTGCTGCTCTCTCTATATTGTAAAGTAACGTAAAATAAAATTGGCAAATCATGAACATTCCTGGTGCGGCTCATTCATATGAAATATTCACCAAATGAAATGCATGATGCGATGCTCGGACAGACAGCATAAACAGTGGACTAAATTTCTGTTTTCGTAGGGGAAATAGAGATGGCAAGGGATGGTATTACCGGATCGCTGGTAGATTATACGTCCTACAACGTAGCGGAATTATTCGGAAGTTCAGAATATGTCTCCCTGATATCGGGATACCAATGGGGAAAGCGGGGAGAGGGTATCAGAATTTCCTACAGCTTCCCGGGAGCAAACGGTTCCAATACCTGGAGAGCGAGTGATCATTACAGCGATACGAGGGAATGGTCAGATTGGGGCTATCTGAACAGCACGCAAATCAGCAATGTTAGGCTCGCCTTCGCGGAATGGGACAAAATCTCCAACATCGATTTCTATGAGGTTGTCGAGAGCACCCAACAGGCTGGTGACATAAGGATTGCGTTCTCGGGCATGCTCGGGAGTGGGACGTGGGGGCATGCCTACTATCCCAGCTCACTTCCCGCCGGCGGCGACATATGGATTCATGAAAGATACACAGCGGATAGCTTTTCCGTGGGCAGCTATGGCTTCATGGCACTGCTTCACGAGATCGGCCACGCCATCGGATTGAAGCATCCCCACGAAGCGACTGCACGAAACAGTCAGGTGATGCCGGACGGCTACGACAGCATAGACTATACGGTTATGAGCTATGATCATGCCTCGCATAGCGGGGCGTCAGGTTGGCCCAGCACCCTCGGGCGGTTCGACAACCAAGCCGTTGATGCTCTCTACGGCTCAGATTCGAACCGACCTCCGGCCGATGCAAGCACACCGTTGCTGACGCTGTCGGCGAGCGACACGCAGCTCACGGCGGGCGAGGTCGCAACCGTGACGTTTCAGTTCAGCGAGGCCGTCAGTGGCTTCGCCGCGAACGATGTCGCGGCGACGGGCGGCACGCTCAGCAACTTCTTCAGCGTGGATGCAGACACCTTCACGGCTCTGTACAGGCCCAACGCCAACTTCAACGGCTCCGGAAACGTCTCCGTGGCCGCAAGCAGCTACTCGGACTTGGCCGGGAACTCCGGTGGTGCAGGGCAGATCTCACTCTCGGTGAACACGACAAGCGGGAGGCCCGGCACGGTCGTTCAGCCGGAGGAGGTGTACCGCTTCTTCAACGCGAAGACGAACGGACACTTCTTCACCGTCTCGGAAGCCGAGCGCGATCAGGTGAGGGCCAACCTGCCCGACTTCCGTTACGAAGGCGTCGGCTACTACGCCTTCGACACGGATCAAGGCGCGGCCACGGAGGAAGTGTACCGCTTCTTCAACGCGAAGACGAACGGACACTTCTTCACCATCTCGGAAGCCGAGCGCGATCAGGTGAGGGCCAACCTGCCCGACTTCCGCTACGAGGGC
>NZ_BPRD01000672.1 GCF_022179745.1 Methylorubrum podarium | reverse complement strand
GGCACATCCTCGGCCCGCGGGGCGGGCCGAGGATGTGCCCCAGGACGCGCCCGGCGACGTGGCGCACAGCGAGGCCCGGTGACCCCATGCTGATCCAGCTCGCCGAGGATCTCCCGGCCTATTTCTACGACGTGTTCGTCACCCGCTTCGATTTCTGGCTGGTGTTCGGCATCGCGGCGCAGCTCGTGTTCGGCTCGCGCTTCATCCTGCAATGGATCGCCAGCGAGCGGGCCGGCAAGAGCGTGATGCCGCTCTCGTTCTGGTTCCTGTCGATCCTCGGCGGGCTGATGACCCTGGTCTACGGCTTCGTGCGCCGGGAGCCGGTGATCATCATCGGCCAGGGTCTCTCGACCTTCATCTACCTGCGCAACCTCGCCCTGATCTTTCGCGAGCAGCGGCGCGCCCGCAAGGCTTGAGGCTCCGGTCCCATGTTCCCGAGCGTGACGGGCGCGGGCGACCCCGAGAGCATCGCCCACATCATCCAGGTGGCGCTCGCCCCCGCCTTCCTGCTCTCGGCGCTGGCGACCCTGCTCAACGTGTTCTCGACCCGCCTCGGCCGCGTCGCCGACAAGGTCGATGCGCTCTCGGCCACCCTGCCCGGCGCCGACGCGGAGGCGCGGGCGACGCTGGCCCTGCGCCTCGCCTATCTGCGCCGCCGCTCGCTCCTGCTCGACGGTGCCGTGGTGCTGGCGAGCCTCGGCGGCGTGATGACGGGCGCCGCCGTGCTGACCCTGTTCGTCGGCGCCCTGCGCGACGCCTCCGCAGCCTCGGTGCTGTTCGCCTGTTTCGGCCTCGCGCTCGCCTGCACCATCCTGGCGATCCTGGCCTTCCTCGCCGAGATCCTCCTGGCCGGCCGCGGCGTGCGCCTGGAAGTCGAGCGCAAGCAGGACCGGGCAGGCTGAAGCATCGTCGTTTCCGAAAGCGGCAACCCCCTTTCGGGACGACGCTCTCGTCAGGGTTTTGAAAGGGCGAGCCCTTTCGTGGTTCCAGGGCGAGGCCCTGTAGGCTCGACGAGGCAATAATCCTCCGCCCGCATCCGCTTGGTCCCCCGCACGTAAGTGCCCACCGTGCCGGGCCAGAGGGTGCGGTTGCGGCCCGAGCGGTCGAGATACCAGCTGCCGCAGCCGCCCCGCATCCAGATGCTGCCCTCCATCCGCGCGTCGACCTCGGCGCGGAAGCCGGCTTGAGCCTCGGGACGCACCTCCAGCACGAATCCGGGATGCGCGCGCAGGTGCCGAAGCGCGTCGAGGACGTGGGCGACCTGCGCCTCGACCATCAGCAGCACCGAGTTGTGGCCGAGCCCGGTATTGGGGCCGAGCAGCAGGAAGAGGTTCGGGAAGCCCGCGACCGAGACGCCGCGGAAGGCGTCCGCCCCGTCCTTCCACGCCTGCAGCAGGCTCGACCCCTCGCGCCCGATCACCTCGGTCCGCAGCAGGCTGCCGCCGGGGGAGAAGCCGGTGGCGAAGATCAGCACGTCGAGCGGGTGCTCGGCGCCGTCCGCGGTGACGACGCCGTGGGGCAGAACCGCGCGGATCGGTGCCGTGACGAGGCTGACATGGGGCCGGGCCAGCGCCGGGTAGTAGTCGTCGGAGAGCAGCACCCGCTTGCAGCCGAGCCGGTAATCGGGCGTCAGCTTCGCGCGCAGCTCGGGATCGGCGATCGAGGCGGCGAGGTGCCGGCGCGCCATCGCCTCGGCCAGTCCGGTCACCGTCGAGACGCGGGTGAAGCCCGCCAGCGCCGCGGCCTCGCG
>NZ_BPRD01000671.1 GCF_022179745.1 Methylorubrum podarium | reverse complement strand
CGAGCAGCGCCGAGGCGAGCGTGTCGCCGTGGCAGCCGGTGAGGCGCTTGCCGTCGAAGGTGAAGTCGCGCGGGCGCCGCCGGTCGATCAGGCCGCCGGTGGCCGTGCGGAAGGGTTGGTCGCTGCCGAACCCTCCCCCCGCCGCGGGGGAGGGCGCCCGCGGAGCGGGCGGGTGAGGGGGCGACGTTTCCGGAAAGGGCGCTCCCCTCTCCCGACCCTCGCTGACGCGCGGGCCACCCTCCCCCGCGGAGGGGGGAGGGCTTTGCTGCGGCTCGCGATCAAGCATGGTCGGCACTCCCGGTGAGCGTGGCGGTGTTCCGCGCCCGCGCGACGTCGCGCGCCGGCTCGACCGATTCGATGGCGTGGGTGCGGGTGTCGCGGGTCACGACCAGCCAGGAGCGGCAGCCGGCGGCGTGGTACCAGAGCTCGCGGATCGTCCCGGCGGGGTTTTCGCGCAGATAGACGTAGTCGTGCATGGCTTGGGCCGAGGCATCCATCCCGTCGGGGCGCCGGGGCGCGGCGTCGCCGAGGTAGCTGAACTCCCCGTTGTCGCGCTCGCCGCAGAAGGGGCATCGGATGCGCATGGCGTGTCGTCCTGTCCCGGAGATATCCCCTCCCCCCTGCGGGGAGGGGTCAGGGGTGGGGGTCGCGCAGAAGGCACCGCTGCGCCTCGTCCTGCACCACCCCCACCCTCGGTCCCTCCCCGCAAGGGGGAGGGAAGAGAGCCTCAATGCAGGTTGGGCTGGGCGCCCATGCCCTTCTCGTCGATGAGATGGCCGGTGGCGAAGCGGTCGAGGCGGTAGGCGCTCGCATCCGCGTGCGGTTCGTCGCGGGCGATCAGGTGGGCGAAGCAGAATCCTGCCGCCGGCGTCGCCTTGAAGCCGCCGTAGCACCAGCCGGCGTTGAGATAGAGGCCGCCGATATCGGTGCGGTCGATGATGGGCGAGCCATCCATCGACATGTCCATGATGCCGCCCCAGTGGCGCAGCAGCCGCAGGCGCCCGAGGCCCGGCCAGAGGGCCATGCCGCCCTCCATCACGTCCTCGATGGTGTGCAGGTTGCCGCGCTGGGCGTACGAGTTGTAGCCGTCGATGTCGCCGCCGAAGACGAGGCCGCCCTTGTCCGACTGGCTGACGTAGAAATGGCCGGCCCCGAAGGTCATCACGCAGTCGATCAGCGGCTTCACGCCCTCGCTGACGAAGGCCTGCAGCACGTGGCTCTCGATCGGCAGGCGCATGTCGACCATGCCGGCCAGCAGCGAGGAGGAGCCGGCGACCGAGATCGCCACCTTGTTGGCCCGGATGAAGCCGCGGCTGGTCTCGACGCCGGTGACGCGGCCGTTCTCGCGGCGGATGCCGGTGACGGCGCAGTTCTGGACGATGTCGACGCCGCGGTCGCTGGCGGCACGGGCATAGCCCCAGGCCACCGCGTCGTGGCGCACGGTGCCGCCGCGGCGCTGGAGCAGGCCGCCCTTCACGGGGAAGCGGGCGTTGTCGAAATCGATGAACGGCACCATCGCCCGCACGCCCTCGCGGTCGAGGAGTTCGGCGTCGATCCCGGCGAGCCGCATGGCGTTGCCGCGGCGGGCGTAGGCGTCGCGCTGGGCGTCGGAGTGGTAGAGGTTCAGCACGCCGCGCTGGCTGACCATGGCGTTGTAGTTGATGTCCTGCTCCAGCCCCTCCCAGAGCTTCATGGAGCGCTCGTAGAACGGGATGTTGCCGGGCAGGCCGTAGTTCGAGCGCACGATGGTGGTGTTGCGCCCGACATTGCCCGAGCCGACGTGGCTCTTCTCCAGCACCGCGACGTTGGTGATCCCGTGCTCCTTGGCGAGGTAGTAGGCGGTGGCGAGCCCGTGCCCGCCGCCGCCGACGATCACCACGTCG
>NZ_BPRD01000670.1 GCF_022179745.1 Methylorubrum podarium | reverse complement strand
CTCTCCTCCCCCTTGCGGGGAGGAGGCAGGAGGTGGGGGTGGTTCAGAACGAGGCGGTGGGGTGCCCTCCGCCCGACCCCGAACCCCTCCCCACAAGGGGGAAGGGACAGGCGATGCCCGACCGAAGGAATCAAGCGGTACCCGAATCAGATCGTCTGGTTGTAGGCGCCCACCTCCGGATGCTGGCGCAGCACCGCGTCGACCGCCGCGAACATCTCGTGCAGCCGCGCCTCCGAGACCGGGCTCTCCACCACCACCACGAGTTCGGGCTTGTTCGAGGAGGCCCGTACCAGCCCCCAGGTGCCGTCGTCGGTCGTGACGCGCACGCCGTTGACCGTCACCAGATCGGTGATCGCGTGGCCGCCCACCGGCTCGCCCGCCGCCTGCAGCGCCCGGAACCGCTCGGTCACCGCCTCGACGACGCCGTACTTCACCTCGTCGGCGCAGTGCGGCGACATGGTCGGCGAGCCCCAGGTCTTCGGCAGCGCCCGGTAGAGGTCGGCCATGGTCTGGCCGGGGTTGCGGTCGAGCATCTCGATCACCGCGATGGCGGTGAGCAGGCCGTCGTCGTAGCCGCGGCCGACCGGCGCGTTGAAGAAGAAGTGGCCGGACTTCTCGAAGCCGGCCAGCGCCGAGAGCTCGTTGACCCGCCGCTTGATGTAGGAGTGGCCGGTCTTCCAGTAATCGGTGCGCACGCCGCGGGCCTGCAGCTCGGGATCGGCGGCGTAGAGGCCGGTCGACTTCACGTCGACCACGAAGGTCGCGTCCGGATGCAGCTTGGACAGGTCGCGGGCCAGCATCACCCCGATCTTGTCGGCGAAGATCTCCTCGCCCTCGTCATCGACCACGCCGCAGCGGTCGCCGTCGCCGTCGAAGCCGAGGCCGACATCGGCGCCGGTCTCGCGCACCTTGTCGGCGATGGCGTGCAGCATCGCCATGTCCTCGGGGTTCGGGTTGTAGCGCGGGAAGGAATGGTCCGGCTCGACGTCGAGCGGGATCACCTCGACGCCGAGCCGCTCCAGCAGGGCCGGGGCGAAGGCGCCGGCCGTGCCGTTGCCGCAGGCGGCGACCACCTTCAGCTTGCGCGTGACGGGCTTTGCGCGGGCGACGAGGTCGTCGAGATAGATTTTCGCGAAGTCGGACACGAATTCGTAGGCGCCGCCGTCGCGATACTGGAACGCGCCGCTGGTGACGATCTCCTTGAGGCGGCCCATCTCGTCGGGGCCGAAGGTCATCGGCCGCTCAGCGCCCATCTTCACCCCGGTCCAGCCGTTGTCGTTGTGCGAGGCGGTGACCATCGCCACGCAGGGGCAGTCGAGGGCGAACTGGCCGAAATAGGCCATCGGCGAGAGCGCGAGCCCGATATCCTTCACCCGCAGGCCCGCCGCCTGCATCCCGGCGATCAGGGCGAGCTTGATCGACGAGGAATAGGCGCGGAAGTCGTGACCGGTGACGATGTCGGGCCGCACGCCGCGCTCATGGATCAGCGTGCCGATCCCGAGCCCCAGCGCCTGGACGCCCATCAGGTTGATCTCCTGCGGGAACAGCCAGCGGGCGTCGTACTCGCGAAAGCCGGTCGGCTTGACCATCGGCCACTGCTCGAAGGCGAAGGTGTTCGGCTCGAGCCTCGGCAGGGGCGTGGGAAAGGTCTTGAGGGACGGATCGGAGGACATGGCAGACCTTTCGCACGGGCGGCGGCGGACAAGACGTCGCGCGCCGCCGGAAGAGAAGCCGAGACGGGGTGAGACTCTAGATCAGGAAGCCCTCAGACAAGGAAGCCGTCCAGGGCCGAGGCGCCGTTGACCTTCCACACCTCGACGGCCGCCAAGGTCGGGTTCTCGGCGGCGCCCTGCCAGAAGGCGAGGTTGAGCGTCCCGTCGGTGACCGAGACGGTCCGCGTCAGGGTCGTCGCCGTCGCGCCCCCGGCCGCCGCCGCCCAGATGTCGTAGTTGGCGACCGTGGTGCCCTCGATGCCGACGTTGAACTGACGCTGGCCCGCTCCGCTGAGACCGCCCGGATCGTCGGGCTGGTTGTAGATCTCGGCGAAGTGCAGGACGACCTTGTAGGAGCCGGACGCCAGCGCGCTGCCGTCCGCGTTCTTGACGGCGTAGCCGAAGCGCCCGTCGTCGGCATCCGTGGTCGAGGCGCTCGCCCAGCCGAAGCGCTGGTTCTGGTAGAGCGCGTCGTCGGTGGTGCCGGCGATCGGATCGACGTCGGCGAAGACGGCGTTCCCGTCCTGGCCGGCGACGTAGTAGCGGTGCGGGGCTGCCGCCGTGTCGGACTCGAACAGGGTCCCGTCCGCGCGGGTGAAGGCGCTCCCGCCGGAATTGATCGCCAGGACGAGGGTGTCGCCGCCGGGCGTCACGTCGATGGTGAAGGCGTGCGAGGCGGCGGCGTTGGTGTTGGCCGCGGGGCTCCCGTCGGCGATCTCGCCGGCCTTGACCGTCGCGGTGTAGGACCCGTCGGCCCAGCCGCCCGCCGGCGCGGCGACGAGATAGGTGGCCGTGGCCGAGGTGGCGCTGGTCGCCACCTTCGACTGCAGGCTGATCGCCCCGACCGCGCCGGGTCCCGTCACCGCGAGGTCGGCGGCGGTGATGCTGGCGAGGCTGATGCCCGAGGCGTCGTTGTAGACCACCGTCACGCTGGCCTGTTGGCTGCCGGTGTCGGGACTGTCGACGGCGAAGGAGCCGACGGTCGGGCCGGTCGTGTCGGTGCCGCCCGTGGCTTGGCGCACGATGATGCCGCTGAGCTTGGCGTTGTCGATGCCGTTGGCGAATTGCAGGTCGAGGGTGCCGTTGGCGCCCGCGGTGATCGGGCCCGACACG
>NZ_BPRD01000669.1 GCF_022179745.1 Methylorubrum podarium | reverse complement strand
GGTCTCGGCGGCGGCCGGCGTCGGCACGAGATCCAGGCGCGCCCGCGCCGCGAGACCGGGCGAGAGGGCGTCCAGCGCGTCCGCGTCGAACACGTCGATCGCGGTCTCCGGCTTGCCGGCGAGCGCGGCGTCGACGACCCGCCACCGCGCGCCGCTCGACGGTCTGGCTCCGGCGGGCGAGGCGGCCACGATCACGCCGTCGGCCGCCGTCAGGTACAGGAAGTCGAGGCCGAGCGTCTTCCGACGCTCCTCCAAGAGGGCGTCGAGTCCGCCCGCGCGGGCCGCCTCGGCGAAGGCCGCCGACTGTCCGAGCGCCGCGATCTGCTCGTCGCCGCGCTCCATGATGCGGCGCAGATACTGGCGGGCGATGATCAGGTCGTCGTGCGCCTTCGAGACGAGGAGCGCATCGAACTGTCCGAGCCACCAGAACAGGGCGAAGCCGAGGACGATGGGGAGCACCGCTCCCATCGGCAGCAGGGCGATGGCGAGCAGCCGCGTGCGAACCGAGCGCAGGCCCGAGACGTTCGGGGGCGGATCAGGCGCCTTCGGATCGGTCACGCATTCCATTCCACGCATTTGCGGTCGAGGGTCTTGCGCGACACGCCGAGCCGCCGCGCGGCCTCGGCCCGATTCCCGTCGGCGGCGGCGAGCACCCGCAGGATGTGGCGCTTCTCCACCTCGGCGAGGTCGTCGGTCCGGATCTCGGCGGTCGCCCCGGAATCGGGCTCGCCGAAGGTCCCGAGGATCAGGGCGCGCTCGATCCGGTTGCGAAGCTCGCGGGCGTTGCCCGGCCACGCATAGGCCTCGAAGCGCTGCAGCACGCTCGGCGGGATCGGCAGGGGCGGCAGGCCGAGCTGAGCCGAGAGCTGATCCATGAACATCCGCGCGAGGGGCTCGATGTCCTCGACGCGCTCGCGCAGCGGCGGCAGGTGGATGCGGACGACGTCCAGCCGGTAGTAGAGGTCCGCCCGGAACCGGCCGGAGGCGACCCGCTCGGCGAGGTCGGCATTGGTCGCGGCGATCAGGCGGACATCGATCGGGATCTCGCGGTCCGAGCCCACGGGGCGGACCTTGCGGTCCTCGATCACCCGCAAGAGTTTGGCCTGCAGCGCGAGCGGCAACTCGGCGATCTCGTCGAGGAAGAGCGTGCCGCCCTGAGCGTAGAAGAAGAGACCCTCGCGCGACGAGGCGGCGCTGGTGAAGGCGCCCTTCACGTGGCCGAACAGCTCGCTCTCGATGATGTCGGCGGCGA
>NZ_BPRD01000668.1 GCF_022179745.1 Methylorubrum podarium | reverse complement strand
CGACCGCCTCCAGCGCCGCCCGGCCCGGATTGGCGATGGGACCGGGCGGAAGGCCCTCGATCACGTAGGTGTTGTAGGGGGTCGGCCGCTCGATCTCGGAGCGCAGGATGCCGCGCCCGAGGGTGCCGCGCCCACCGACGAGGCCGTAAACGATGGTGGGATCGGATTGCAGCTTCATCCGCTTCTGCAGGCGGTTGACGAACACGCCCGCCACCCGCGGCCGCTCGTCGGCGCGGCCGGTCTCCTTCTCGACGATGGAGGCCAGCGTCACCATCTCGGCCGGCGTCTTGACGGGCACGTCGGCGCTGCGGCGCTGCCAGATCTGGTTCAGCACCTCGCGCTGCTTGGCGCGCATCAGGTTGAGGATCTGCTGGCGGGTGGCGCCGCGCTCGAACTTGTAGGTATCGGGCAGGAGCGAGCCCTCGGGCGGGGTCTCGGCCACTTCGCCGGACAGGATGTCGTTGTCGTTGAGCCGGGCGACGATCTGCTCGGAGGTCAGGCCCTCGGGGAAGGTGATGGCGTGCTGGACCTGACGCCCGTTGGTCAGGGTCTCGATCGTGTCCTTCACGCTGGCATGGGCCTTGAACATGTACTCGCCATGCTTCAGCGGCCCCTTGCCGTTGAACCGGGCGGCCATCTCGAACAGGCTCGGATGCTCGATCACGCCCTCGCGGGCGAGGATGCTGGCGATCTCCGAGGTGCCGCTGCGGCTGGGGATCACCACGACCTTGTCGGCGGGGAGCGGTCCCGGCTCCGAGGTCTGACGGTTGAGCAGGGTGAGCCCGACGAGGGCGCCGAGCGCGAGGACGACGGCGAGGGTGAGAAAGCCGCTGATGGTGGCGAGCAGGCCGCCGCGGCGACGCTCGGGCTTCTCGGGCGGGGGAGGGGCGACGGTGGGCTTGATCGCCTCGCTCGGGCTGCGCGGCGAGGGCCGGTTCGGCAGCGACGGCTCCTCGGAAGCGGGCGGCGGAGACGGCGGATCTTGTCGTCTGCGAAACATCCGGAATCCTGCTGTGGCCCTTCGCGGCGCCCCGCTCAGGGTGCCGTCCCCCGGTCGCTCGGCCGTTGCCGAGCGTTCGACGGGCGTCTCTCACAAAATCTCCGCCCGGCTGCGGACCGGGCGTTTTGCGAGGCAGTGTAAGCCGTTTTGTGGCGAAATGGCGTTGCCTGCGGCTAGGCGGCCACACACCGTCGAGCGAGGGCCGCCCTCAGGCGACCCGGCGCATCAGCAGCGAAGCGTTGGTGCCGCCGAAGCCGAAGGAGTTCGAGAGAACCGTATCGACGCGCTTGCGCTTGGCCTCGTGCGGAACGAGGTCGATCGCGGTCTCGACCGACGGGTTGTCGAGGTTGAGCGTCGGCGGCATCACCCCGTCGCGGATCGCGAGGACGGAGAAGATCGCCTCCACCGCGCCGGCGGCGCCGAGCAGGTGGCCGATGGCCGACTTGGTCGAGGACATCGACGCCTTGGAAGCGGCGTCGCCGAGCAGCCGCTCCACCGCCTTGAGCTCCAGCTCGTCGCCGAGCGGGGTCGAGGTGCCGTGGGCGTTGATGTAGTCGATCTCGGACGGATCGATCCCGGCCCGCTTCACCGCGGCCTTCATGCAGCGGTAGCCGCCGTCGCCGTCGGGCGCGGGCGAGGTGATGTGGTAGGCATCGCCCGACAGGCCGTAGCCGATCACCTCGGCGTAGATCTTGGCGCCGCGCGCCTTGGCGTGCTCGTACGCCTCCAGCACGACGATGCCGGCGCCCTCGCCCATGACGAAGCCGTCGCGGTCGCGGTCGTAGGGGCGCGAGGCCTTGGCCGGCTGGTCGTTGAAGCCGGTGGAGAGCGCGCGGCAGGCGGCGAAGCCCGCGAGCGACAGCCGGTTGACCGGTGCCTCGGTGCCGCCGGCTACCATCACGTCGGCATCGCCCAGCGCGATCAGCCGCGAGGCGTCGCCGATGGCGTGCGCGCCGGTGGAGCAGGCGGTGACGACCGCGTGATTCGGGCCCTTCAGCCCGTGCTGGATCGAGACCTGGCCCGAGGCGAGGTTGATGATGCGGCCGGGGATGAAGAAGGGCGAGATGCGACGCGGCCCCTTCTCGTGGAGGGTCACCGACGCGTCGTAGATCGTGCCGATGCCGCCGATCCCGGAGCCGATCAGGACGCCGGTGGCCTCCTGGTCGGCGTCGGATTTCGGGTGCCAGTCGGCATCGTCGAGCGCCTGGCCGGCGGCGGCCATGGCGTAGACGATGAAGGGATCGACCTTGCGCTGCTCCTTCACCTCCATCCACTGATCGGGATTGAAGGTGCCGTTGGAGCCGTCACCGAAGGGCAACGTGCAGGCGATCCGGCAGGCGAGATCGTCGGTCTGGAAGGCCGTGACCGCGGACGCTCCGCTGTCACCGGCGACGAGACGGCTCCAGGTGTGCTCGACGTTGCCACCCAGCGGCGACACCATCCCCAGACCCGTGATCACCACCCGACGCATTGCCTGATCCCAACGATCCGCTGTCCTTGGAAGGACTCATCCGCCCCGAAGGACTCTTGGTTCAAAAACTGGTGGCGCGCGGGGTCTCGTCGACCCCGCCCGCGCGAGGACACCGCCTTAGGCGGAGTTCTTCTCCAGGAACTTGATCGCGTCGCCGACCGTCTGGATGGTCTCGGCCGCGTCGTCCGGGATCTCGACGTTGAACTCCTCCTCGAACGCCATCACCAGCTCGACGGTGTCGAGGCTGTCGGCGCCGAGATCGTCGATGAAGTTGGAGGCTTCGGTGACCTTCTCAGGCTCGACGCCCAGGTGTTCGACGACGATCTTCTTCACGCGCTCGGCGATATCGCTCATCGTTGTTGGTCCTCGTCTTCTCGATCGTGATGGTGTGTGCTTCTGACGAAAGCGCCGTGGCCGCCTTCCCGCTTCGGGGCTTTTTCTGGACGGCCGGTGTTCGATCGCGCGTGGTTTGGAAAAGCCGCAACCCGCTGAACCGTCAACTCCCCTGCACGGCTGAGCCGGGTGTTAACACAGGGTTTCCGCTCTGGCGAGGGGCGGTTCAGAAAGCGTTCATCGCCGTGGTTTTCGGGTCGAAACACGCCTTTGTGGACATTCTCAATACATCGCCATGCCGCCATTGACGTGCAGCGTCTGCCCCGTCACGTAACCCGCTTCTTCCGAGGCCAGATAGACGGCTGCCGCACCGATCTCGGCGCCGGTGCCGAGCCGGCCCGCGGGCACGCGGGTGAGGATCGTCTCGCGCTGCTTCTCGTTCAGCGCGTCGGTCATCGCCGAGGCTATGAAGCCGGGCGCGATGCAGTTCACGGTGATCCCGCGCGTCGCCACCTCCGCCGCCAGCGCCTTGGTCATGCCGACGAGGCCGGCCTTGGCCGCCGCGTAATTGCCCTGTCCCGGATTGCCGGTGGCGCCGACCACCGAGCCGATGCCGATGATGCGGCCGTAGCGTCGCTTCATCATGCCCCGCAGGGCGGCCCGCGACAGGCGGAAGGCGGCGGTGAGGTTGACGTTGAGAACCGCCTCCCACTCCTCGTCCTTCATCCGCATGAAGAGGTTGTCGCGGGTGATGCCGGCGTTGTTGATCAGGATGTCGAGTCCGCCGAGCGCCGATTCGGCGGCCGGAAGCAGCGCCTCCACCGCGTCCTTGTCGGCGAGGTTGGCCTCGACCACCGCGATGCGCTCGCCCCCGAGTTCGGCCGCCAACTCGTCGAGTACCGCGCGGCGGGTGCCGGACAGCGCGACATGCGCCCCCTGCGCGTGCAGCGCCCGGGCGATCGCTCCGCCGAGCCCGCCGGTCGCGCCGGTGACGAGGGCCTTGCGGCCGGTGAGGTCGAACATGGTGTCGGCTCTTCTGATCGTCGTGGAAATTCAGGCGTAGGCGGCGACGTCGTCGGGCGTTCCGACCGCGCTCGCGGACGCATTCGGGGCGATCCGCTTGACGAGGCCGGTCAGCACCTTGCCGGCGCCGAGTTCGTGGAAGCGGTCGATGCCGGCCTCCGCCATGGCGGCGACGCTCTCGGCCCAGCGCACGGTGCCGGTGACCTGAGTCACCAGCGCGTCGCGGATGGCGTCCGGATCGGTGAGCGGGCCGGCGGTGACGTTGGCGTAGACCGGCACGACGGGCGGCTTCATCGCCACCTCGGCGAGTGCCCGGCGCATCGCCTCGGCGGCCGGCGCCATCAGGGCACAGTGGAAGGGCGCGGAGACGTTGAGGAGCACGGCGCGGCGTACGCCGCGCCCTTGCGCGAGCGCCATCGCCCGCTCGACCGCCTCCCGGTGGCCGGAGAGGACGACCTGACCCGCGCCGTTGTCGTTGGCGACGTCGCAGACCATGCCCTGCGCCGCCTCCTCCGCGATGTCGCGCGCGGTCGCGAGATCGGGCCCGAGCAGGGCGGCCATGGCGCCGACGCCCGGGGCGACCGCCCGCTGCATCGCCTCGCCGCGGATGCGCAGCAGGCGGGCGGCGTCGGAGATCGAGACGGTGCCGGCGGCGGCCAGCGCCGAG
>NZ_BPRD01000667.1 GCF_022179745.1 Methylorubrum podarium | reverse complement strand
CGCCCATGGTCGGCAGCGGCAGCAGGGCGGGGGCGGCGTTGCGGCTCTCCGTCACCGTCGGGCCGATGGCGATCGGCAGCGGGCGCTTCGAGATCGCCGGCCCGAGGCCCACGAAATGGCCGCGGGCGAGATCGCGAAAGGTCTCGGCCTGGCGGCGGTCGAGACCCAGGAGGTCGGCGGCGCGGGCCATGTCGATGTCGAGGAAGGTGCGGCCCATCAGGAAGTTCGAGGCTTCGGCCGCGACGTTCTTGGCGAGCTTGGCCAGACGCTGCGTGGCGATGATGCCGGCGAGCCCCCGCTTGCGCCCGCGGCACATCAGGTTGGTCATGGCGCCGAGCGAGAGGCGGCGGGCCTCGTCCGACACCTCGCCCGCGGCTGCGGGTGCGAAGAGCTGCGCCTCGTCCACCACCACCAGCATCGGGTACCAGAGCGCGCGGTCGGCATCGAACAGCCCGCCGAGGAAGGCGGCGGCGGCGCGCATCTGGTCCTCGGCGTCGAGGCCTTCGAGCGAGAGCACGACGGAGACCCGGTGCTCGCGCACGCGGGCGGCGATGCGCAGCAACTCGGCCTCGTTGCCGTCCGCCTCGACCACGACGTGGCCGTAGCGCTCGGCGAGCGTGACGAAATCGCCTTCCGGGTCGATGATCGCCTGCTGTACCAGCCCCGCGCTCTGTTCGAGCAGGCGGCGCAGCAGGTGCGACTTGCCGGAACCGGAATTGCCCTGGACGAGGAGGCGCGTCGCCAGAAGCTCGGTGAGGTCCATCGTCCCGGGCCCGTCGCCGGCCCGCCCCAGATCGATCTCGTAGCCCATCCCGTTCCCCGCTGGCGCCCACGCTTCCTAACATGCGCGGGGCGGCCGGGGTCCGCGGCGGGCGGAGCCGTCCACAGGCGGGAGGCCGGGAGCCCTCGTCGTCATCGCGACACAGGATCGCGATCCAGGGCGCGATCTATCCGGAAACAGCGATCCCCGGATGGCTTCGGCTCCACCTTGCCATGACGGATGTCGATCAGAACTCCAGATCAAGGTCCGGAGAAACACTGCCCCTCAGGGCATGAAAAGTGCGGACGAAGTCAGCCTCTTCGTCGAGCCGCCGCCTCGCCAAATGGTGCAGCGCGATCGCCCCGGCCGTCGCGACGTTGAGCGAGTCGAAGCCCGGCGCCATGGCGATGCGGACGCGGCGCGCCCGCGCCATCAGCGTCTC
This sequence comes from Methylorubrum podarium, assembly GCF_022179745.1. Lineage (GTDB taxonomy): Bacteria > Pseudomonadota > Alphaproteobacteria > Rhizobiales > Beijerinckiaceae > Methylobacterium > Methylobacterium podarium. The sequence continues at coordinate 401 of NZ_BPRD01000667.1, read as the reverse complement.
CGGCAGGCCCGGCCCCTCGGTGCCGAGCAGCAGCAACGTCCGGGCCGGCGCCTCCAGCGCGTCCAGCCTCTCGTCGCCGCCGGGGGTGAGGGCGAGCGGCATCAGGGCGTGGCGCGCGGCGAGATCCAAGAGCGCCGCCCCGCTCGCCGCGCGGGCGAAGGGCACGGTCAGCGCCGCGCCGGCCGAGACCCGGATCGCCTTGCGGTAGAGCGGGTCGCAGGTCTCGGCATCGAGCCACACCGCGTCGGCGCCGAAGGCGGCGGCGTTGCGGAACAGGCCGCCGACATTGTCGTGGTTGGTCAGGCCCACGAGCCCGACCACGAGGGCCGGGGCCGGTGCGGGCGGGATCAGCGCCTCGGGCGCCGGCGCCGCGCCGCGCAGGCCCACCGCCAGCACGCCGC
>NZ_BPRD01000666.1 GCF_022179745.1 Methylorubrum podarium | reverse complement strand
GCCGTGGATCTGCGGCAGGTGGTCGATACGACGGCATTGTGCCCTCTGGACCGGTTGGCCCTTCGACGGAACCTGGATGTCGAACGCCGTGACGGCTTCGGCCCACCGGACAAGCTTGTGCCCGTGGGCCTCTACGCTCGCTACTCGTCTAATAAGCAGAAGGAGATGAGCATCGAGCGTCAGGTCAAGGTTGTAACCGCTTACATGAGGAAGCTTGGTTACGCGATTTACGTGCTGTATGACGACCCTGCTCGAAGTGCCCGATCAATGCGTGATCGTGAAAGCCTGCAGCGTTTGCTCGAAGACTGTCGGTCTGGCAAGATAAAAGTCATCATGGTTGAGGACTTTGACCGGTGGTCCCGCGAAACTTACGATGCGGTCGAAGTATGCGAGGAATTGAATGAGCTTGGCGTGGAATTTCATAGCGCCGGCGACTTCAAGGCACTGAACAAGAAGGAGGTCATCGAAGCGGCACTCAAGGCCGAGGCGGATCGGGACCGTCGCACCCTGATCATGGGCATGGGCAGGTTCCAGCACGCTGCCCAGGGCGGCGCCCATTCCGGTGCGTTCTTCGGATATCGGTACGGCGAAGAAAGGGGCTTCCTCGTGCGTCACCCCGAGGAAGAGAAGACCATATTTTCAATCTTTGAAATGGCAGCCGCGGGAATTTCCTACCGAAGCATCGGCCGGATCATGAAGGAACGCGGGGTTGCAGGACCGACGAAGGATTGCAGATGGACGAAATCGACCGTTGCGAACGTTTTGGGCCAGTTGGCCTATACGGGTAGATGGTACTATCCATTTACCTTGAATACGTTCGACCGCAAATCGGGGAAGGTCACCGTCCAGCGTCGGCATCCGAGCGAGATGACCCGCAACTACTTCGATCACCTTCGAATTGTGCCAGACGATCTGTTTTTCGCTGTCAACGAGAAGCGACGCCCCCGGGGGAAGCAGAAGTTCGAGCACAGCCACTTCTTGGCCGGAAAGGCGACGTGCGACTGCGCCGGGGTCGAAGGCCAGCGGTTCACCTTGGGTGGTCGACAGCTAACCTGCAACGTCTGGTCGGACGGGGGCTGCTGCCCGGCGAGGCGTCACTCCGTTATGCACGAGACCGTGGAGCGCGCCGTCCTCACCGCCGTTTGCGGCAAGCTGCGGTCCTTCGTCGGCGAGGAGGATTTCGCGGCTGCCGTCGACCGCTCGCTACGTGAGGCCTCCGCCGCCCGCCGCGCCGCCCGTGCGGATGTTGCGCGTAAGATTGCGGTCACCCGCGAACAGCTTCGCCGGGCGCTCGTCAAGGAGCTTGAATCGACCTATCCATCCGACCTGTTGTCCGAGGAGAGGAGCCGGCTGACGGGGGAGCTCGCAGACCTTCAGGCCCGTTCGGCGGGCCTCGCCGAACTGCCCGAGGTGGACGAAGCCGGTGAGAGGCTTCGAACACTTTCCGCCACGTTGGATCACCTTATCGAGCGGGTGCCATTCAGGGCCTTGACGGAGGCGGTTGCGAAGGTCTCCGCCGCCCTTGCCCGCCTCGTCCAGCAGGTGGTGGTCATACGGGATGGCCGGCCGGCGGGGACCTTGGGCCTGGCCATCCACCTGGACTTCTTGGCGTTCCTACAGGAGGACGGGAGCTGCGGCTCGCCCGGTGTTAGCTTGGACGTGATCCATGTCGATGTCGAGCAGCCGATGGGACGCCATGTCCGCCTTCGCGAAGACGCCCAGCGGCTTATGGCAACCGGAGGTTATCGGATCGACGACGCGCGTTGGGCCCTCGTCGCCAAGCACCTCCCGGACGTCACGGGCCACAGGAATGACTCGCGCCACATCCCGACGCGGGCTCTGGTCGACGCCCTCCTGCTCCGGCTCCGGACGGGCCTGCCTTTGCTGTCGGCGGCGTTCGGCGACGCGCTGGAGATGCGGCGTGCACTCTCGCGGTTCGTCTATGCCGCAGGGGACCAGATCCTGATTGACCTCCTTCGCGAGGCGGACCCTTCCTTCGTGGCCGGACTGGACCTCGGTCCGGTCGAGGCCGCGCGGGCGCGCTGGAAGGTTGGCGGTGATGATTGGCGCAAGCGCAGGGGGCCGGCCGCACGCTTCCACGCCCTGAATGGCCAGGATGCGCTCACCGACGAGCAATGGCTGGCCTCGAAGCCGCTGTTGCATTCGTCCATCGAGATCTCGTTCAAGGGCACCCCGGGCATTCCCGGCCGGCTGCTTCTGGAGGCGGTGATCCTGGCGCTGCGGACCGGCCTCTCATGGCGCAGGATGCCGGAGCGGTTCGGTGACGAACGGAACCTCACGAATTCCGTGCGCCGGCTGGTCCGCAGCGGAAGTTGGGACCGGTTGCTGGAGCTATGGGCGCTGCGCTTCCCTGAGCTTCTCGATGACTTGGATGTCGGGCGCTTGGCCAATATGCTCCGGGGTTCGGCGCAGTGGCAGGGCCCGTCACCCAGGCGCTCGCGCTACGCCAGGAACGGCGGCGTGGCCCCGGCCGTCCATCGAGCGCGCCGACGCAAGTCGCCTGCCGGGCGGAAGAGGGACGCGGCCTAGGCGCCGCCAGCCGTGTTCTTGGACGGCGAGCGTCAAGGGTCTGGACGTTGGGCGCAGGAACGAATGCAGAGAGTGCTCGATGGCGATCGGCCAACGCCCGTGCTGGTCGCGGCGTCCCGGGCGCTATCCTGCGTACGCCTCCGGGCGAAAGGGCACGCGGCCAGCCTTCAGCTCCTGTAGGCGACCAGGATCGTGCCGGCCGCTATCAGACCGACGCCCAACCAGTTGGGGACGGTCAGGCGTTCTCCGAGGAAGATGGTCGCGAAGACCGCCACCAGGACGACGCTCAACTTGTCGATGGGCGCCACGCGGGCGGCATCCCCGAGCTTCAGGGCGCGGAAGTAACAGAGCCACGATCCACCGGTGGCGAGCCCCGATAGGACAAGAAACAGGTATGTTCGTCCCGAAACTGAATCGAGTGGTTGCCATTGGCCCGTGCCGGCCAAAAGCGCGCCGAGGACGCACAGGATCACCACCGTACGGATGAAGGTGGCGAAGTCCGAGTTGATGTTCTCTATCCCGATCTTGGCAAAGATCGCCGTCAGCGCGGCAAATGCCGCCGAGAACAACGCCCAGAACTGCCAGGAGGCCAGCACGGCTTTCATGGGCATCTCCGAAAGTCGGAAACGAAAGGGGTCGTGACGAGCAGCCGCCGAACCGAGCAACATGCAACGCTGTTCGACGGTCTTATGCGGATGCCGATGATCCACGGCGCCG
>NZ_BPRD01000665.1 GCF_022179745.1 Methylorubrum podarium | reverse complement strand
CGGGCCATCCCTGGCACGACCGCTTCGTCTCCGACCTGCTGATGGCGGCGGCCGGCCGGCTGCGGGCGGGCGCCACCCCGGCCGAGCTGGAGCGCCGCTCGGGCGAACTCCGCGCCGGCCTCGTCGACGGGCTGCTGGCCGGGGAAGCGGGCGACGACCCGACGCTCACCGCGCGCCAGCGGCTCGCCCGCGCGCTCGCCCGCTCGGACGCGCTGTTCCACCCCCTCTCGGACGGCACGCTGCTCTCCTTCGGCCTCGATTCCGGCACCTTCCAGCGGGTCTCCGACCAGGTGATGGAGGCCGGCCGGGCCAAGCGGGTCGTCAACGTGCAGCGGGCGGGCACGCTCTCGTTCCGCTCCATCGACGGCACGGCGCTGGACGGCGCCCGCGCCTTCCGCGGCGGCGGCCACCGCGACGCGGCCGGCGGCAAGCTGCCGAACGGGAGCGCGCATTCACGGGAGGACGCGATCGCCCAGGTCGAGCCGGTGCTCAACCCCCCGCCCCCGGATGTCTCCGGCAGCCCCTTCGCCGCGCTGAAGAACTGGAAGGGGTGAGCCGATCGAGCGGGATCGGCCTCAGATCCTCAGGTTCAACGGCAGGTCGAACAGCGTCGAGTGATCGACGTAGCTGACCCGCAGGGTGTGCTCGCGGTCGCCCTCCGGCAGGGCATCGGCCTCGCGCAGGACCCGGATCATCTCGCGGGCGGCGCGGAAGGCCATGCCGCAATCGGGGCAGTCGCGCGTCTCCGTCGGTCCGATGGTCCGGCCGTTCCGGCACAGCGCGAAATGGAAGAGAGGCATCCGGGCGCCGGTCTCCGAAGCGGGGCGGGGACCGGTGGTGCAAGCCTCGCGCCGCTGCGACGCCGAGGACGGCCGAGGCTACGTCGCCTCGTTGTTCAAGGTCAGTCCCGCATAGGTCAGCGTGCCGGTATAGACGATGGCACCGCTCTCATCGCGGACACAGGACGGTGAAGGCACGCTGGTTGCCGTCCTTGGGGATCTCCCAGCGCGCAATTTCCGGCAGGAAGATCATCGCCTCCCGGCGGACCGCATCCAGGTCGGCGCATTCCGTCCCGTCTTCGTCACGATGGAAGGCGCCATCATGCGTGTCGAAGAAGTAGCGCGGCACGTCGGTCTCCGAGTCTGGTCCAGGCTTCATCAGCCAACCGCGCATGACGGGGACGGGTTTCGATGCGCGGTCCGCAAGGGATGGGATCGCCAAAGAAAAACCCGTCGGCGCGAGCCGGCGGGTTTTTCTTTGGCGA
>NZ_BPRD01000664.1 GCF_022179745.1 Methylorubrum podarium | reverse complement strand
CGCCGCGCCGGGCGCGGGCAGGGGGGTGGGCAGAGGCGCGGGCGAGGGCGCAGGCAAGGGCGCGGGCGCGAGGACCAGCGCCTCGCGGGCGAGGCCGTCGAGCGCCGGATCGACGAGGATGACGCGGCGGCGGGCGAGGGAATCCGGCGTGGCGAGCGTCAGCATCCGCTTGGGGCAGGGGCCGAGACAGCCCGTCTCCAGCAGCCGGACCTTGCCGGCGCCCTTGCCGGACTCCTTCGCGAAGGCCTCGCCGCGCCCGCCCTGCCTGAGGGCCCGCTTGACGGCGCGGCCGATCTGCTTGCGGTCCACGCCCTGGCGCTTGGCGCATTTGCGGCAGACCAGCACGAGGTCCGAGAAGCTCGCCTTGGCCGTTCTGACCTTGGTCGTCCCAATTTGGGCCGTTCCAGCTTGGGCCGTCCCGTCCGGATCCTGCCGCCGTCCCACATGTCCCCCTGTCCGGCCCCGCGCGATTCGGGCCGTACCCCGATGTCCGGGGCGGTATCGCAGTCCCCCCGCCTTGGGCGCAATCCCGACCGATCGCCGCGCCATAAAAAGGGCCGAAAAGAACGTGACCTGAACCACCAGACAGGATGTCGCCCCGAGCTTGCCGAAGAGCCTCGTCCGTGCGCCTTGCCCGAGCGTATCGCGAAGGGCCGGGCGCGAGGCGCCTCGCGCGGGTGCGCTCCGGCCGCGGATCCGTGAGGACCCCCATTCGATGAGTTCCGACGACGAGGTCAAGCAGGCGACCCGGGTACGGCCGAGCCCGAGCGTCCAGTCGCTCATGGATCTCGCCCGGCGTTCCGTGCCGGATCTGCGGCGCAACGCCGAGACGATCGAACCGGTCGCGCCCGGCAAGGGCCGGCATCTCGGCGTGGCCCTGGTCGAGCGGGCGCGCCGCACCCTCGAATGGACCCGGCTGCCCGGCCTGCGGCCGCGGGAGGCGCGTCCGCCCGAGCGGATGGTCAAGCGGCTGTTCCGCGGCTACTGCCTGTTCGCGCTGGTGCCGACCGCGGTGGTCGGGCTCTACGTCTTCGTGATCGCCTCTCCGCAATACATCGTCGAGTCGCAGTTCGCCGTGCGCGGCAATGTCGAGCCGATGGCCAGCGCCGATCTCGGCCTGCACACCGACCTGATCCAGAAGCACAACAGCCAGGACAGCTTCATCCTGCGCGACTACATCGGCAGCCGGCCGATGGTGGAGGCCGTCGATGCCAAGCTCGGCCTCGCGAAGATGTTCTCGCAGGACGGGATCGACTTCTGGGCCCGCTACGGCGAAGGCCAGCCGGTCGAGAAGCTGGTGCGCTACTGGCGCCGGCACGTGGTGCCCCAGATCGATGCGATCTCCGGCGTGATCCACCTGAAGGTGCGCGCCTTCACCCCCGAGGATGCCGTCGCGATCTCGCAGGAGGTGATCGCCCGCTCCGAGACCCTGGTCAACGGCATCTCGCGCCGGGCCCAGGACGACATGATCGTCAACGCGAAGAAGGAGGTCGAGCAGTCGGCCGAGCGGCTCAAGCAGGCGCGGGTCGCGATCCAGGAGTTCCGCAACCGCTGGGGCATCATCGATCCGGTGAAGACGGCCGAGGCGGCCGTGACCACGATGGAGCTCCTGCGCAAGGACAAGATCAAGGCCGAGAACGACCTGCGCGTCCTGCGCGATTCCAAGCTCGACGAGAAGAGCCGCAGCATCCAGGTGCTCGTGGCCACCGTCGGCGCCCTCGACGGCCAGATCAAGGATCTGCAGAGCCGCCTCACCACCGACGGCATCGTCTCGAATGCCGAGCACAACCTCACCCAGGCGCTGCTCGAATACGAGAGCCTGATGGTCGAGCAGACGGTGGCGGAGAAGCTTCACGGCTCGCTGCAGCTGATCCTCGACCGCGCCCGGGTCGCGGCGGCCAAGCAGCAGATCTATCTGGCGACCTTCGTGCCGCCCCTGCTGCCGACCTATTCCGAGTACCCGGCCCCCTTCCACGCCGTGTTCGCGGCCCTGTTCTGCTTTACCGTCCTGTGGAGTTCGGTCTCGCTCGTGTCCGCCGCGGTCAACGACAACCGGCTCTGAGCGGCGGCCGGCGCGGGGCTCTCATCGAACGATTGTCGCTAAAACGATTCTCATGGCGGATTTCACCGACCTCATCGCCCGCGCCGTCAGCCCCTCCATGAGCCGGGAGGAGCGCGAGCAGGTCTACACGGTCGTCCGGCAGGCGGTGCAGCGGCTCCAGGAGCGCGAGAGCCTCGCCGGGGACGATCCCCGCATCCTGCTCCAGCGCCACCTGATCGAGGAGACGATCCGCGACGTCGAGTTCGACATCGTCCGCTTCCTCACCCTGCGCAAGATCGAGCAGGCGCGGGCGGCCCAGAACGCCGAGTACGAGGCGCAGTTCGCCAAGAAGCGGTGAGCCGCCGCCCGCGCTGGTCGAGCGGAAACGGTCTCAGCCGTAGGCCGCGACCGCCCGCACGCCGCCGGGCTCGGCCACCTGCACGCCGGCCTCGACATACTCGTTGAGCTTGTTGCGCAAGGTCCGGATCGAGATGCCGAGGATGCGCGCGGCATGCGTCCGGTTGCCGAGGCAATGGTCGAGGGTATCGAGGATCAGGTCGCGCTCGACCTCCGCCACGGTGCGCCCGACGAGGCCGCGGGTCGCGGCCTCCGCCGCGCTCGCCGCCCGCTCGACCGGGCCGGAGGCGGCGGGCGCCGCGAGCGACTCGCCCTCCGGGCTCAGGATCGCGTCCGGGCCGATGTCCGCGCCCTGGGCCAGCAGCACCGCGCGGTGGATCGTGTTCTCCAGCTCGCGCACGTTGCCGCGCCAGGGATTGCGGGCGACCAGCGCCTGCGCGTCGCGGGCCAGCGGCCGCAGCGGAAGCCCGTTCAGCTCCGCGTATTTGCGGGCGAAGTGGGCGGCGAGTTCGAGGATGTCGGCCATCCGTTCGCGCAAGGGCGGCAGGCGCAGGTGCACCACGTTGAGGCGGTAGAACAGGTCCTCGCGGAAGGTGCCCTTCTTCACCTCCTCGGCGAGGTTGCGGTTGGAGGTGGCGAGCACGCGGATATCGACCTTGACGGGGGCCGCGCCGCCGACCCGGTCGATCACCCGCTCCTGCAGGGCGCGCAGGAGCTTGGATTGCAGCCGCACGTCCATCTCGGAGATCTCGTCGAGGAGCAGCGTGCCGCCGTTGGCCTCCTCGAACCGGCCGATGCGCCGGGCGACCGCGCCGGTGAAGGCGCCCTTCTCGTGGCCGAACAGCTCGGATTCGAGCAGCGCCTCGGGGATCGCCGCGCAGTTGACCGAGACGAAGGGGCGGTTGCCCCGGTTCGACTTGGCGTGGACGTGGCGGGCCAGAACCTCCTTGCCGGTGCCGCTCTCGCCGGTGATGAGCACGGAGGCCTCCGAGCGGGCGACCTGCTCGGCGAGCCGGACCACGCGCTCCATCGAGGGGTCGCGCCAGACGAAGCTGCGGGCATCCGCCGCCACCGCCTCCAGCACCGCCGCGATCAGCTCCGGATCGGGGGGGAGGGGGATGTACTCCTTGGCGCCGGCCTGGATCGCCGCCACCGCGGCGCGGGCATCGGAGGCGATGCCGCAGGCCACCACCGGCGTGCGGATGCGCTCGTCGGCGAGCGCCTGGACCAGCCGGCGGATGTCGAGGCCGACATCGACCATGACGAGGTCGCCGCCCTTGGCGCGCAGGACCGCGAGGCCCTGGTCGATCCCCTCCGCGTGGGTGACCGAGGCCCCCCGGTGCATCGCGATCTTCGAGGCGGTGACGAGTTCGCCCGAGAGCCGTCCGACGATGAGCAGCCGCATGGCGTGGTATCTCCGAAAAGGTTTGCCGTCCGATCGCGTCTCCCACCCTCTCCCTCATCCTGAGGTGCCCGCTGATGCGGCACCTCAGGATGAGGGCACGGGTGGGACGAAGGATCAGTGATCGTTCTTGATGATCTCGGTCATGGTGACGCCGAGGCG
>NZ_BPRD01000663.1 GCF_022179745.1 Methylorubrum podarium | reverse complement strand
TGCGCGCTTTGGCGTGCAGCGTATCATGCTGTCAGGTATTGTGCTCTTTGCCTGCCATATCATCATGGCGCTGACCGGCACCGGCTTTTCATCCTTCGCCGCAGCTCTCGTGTTCCTCGGCGTCGGCTGGAACTTCCTTTATATCGGCGGCACCACGCTCCTGACGACGACCTATACGGTCGCTGAAAAGGGTCGCGCTCAGGCGACCAACGACATGACGATTTTTGCAGTCGGTCTGGCCTGTTCCTTCAGCGCCGGCGCGCTGCTTGAGAAATTCGGCTGGCAGACGCTGAACCTGATGTTGCTGCCGTGGCTGGCTGTAGCCGCAGCCGCGCTGATCTGGCTTGGCCTGCAGCAACGCCGAAGCCTGAGTACCCAAACCTCCTAAACCCCAACGAAATGGAAAGTCATGAATGAAGCAACTTTACGCGCTCCCGACACTGTAGACTCGCGCGACCTGCTTTTTGCCCGGTTCAACGAACTGGGAATAGTTGCCCCAACGGTTCCTTACCCTGCCCACCAAACGGTCGAAGAGGGCAAAGCCCTGCGCGGCGCGATGAGCGGCACCTTCACAAAAAACCTGCTACTGAAAGACAAGAAGGACCGGTTCTTCCTGCTTGCCATTCATGAAGATCGGGTACTAGACCTGAAAACCATCCACCAGCGCATCGGCGCGAAGGGCCGCGTTCGATTTGCACCGGCAGAGTCGGTTGTTGAACTGCTGGGGGTCTTGCCGGGAGCGCTTACGCCGCTCGGGCTGATTAATGACAACGGCGGCGTTGTTGTTGCGGTTGTAGATAACTCACTGCTTGATGCCACCCAGGTGAATTTTCACCCGTTAATCAACACCGAAAGCACAGGTCTTGCCCCCCAGGAACTGCTTACATTCATCCGCTCCTGCGGACGCGAGCCAGTTCTGGTAGACTTTGATGCGCTGATAGCAGCCGCCGAAGACGAGTAGCCATGAGCGGCGTTTTTCCCGCCACTTCGATGCCTGATCGCGACTGGTGGCGGACATTGTGGCCCGACCCCGTCGCGGTCCTGAGGCTGCTGGGGATCAAGCCGGGAATGACCGTGCTCGATCTCTGCTGCGGGGACGGCACTTTTACCGGCCCGCTCGCGCATCTGGTCGACGGGAAAGTTTTCGGGATCGACCTCGATCCCGCCATGATCGCGCAGGCACAGGAAGAGGTGGCGCGCTGGAACTCCTCGGTTCGGGGCTGGTTCTGCGCCGACGCCATGGAGGCGGCGAAGCTGTTGCCGGACCCGGTCGACTGCGTCCTCCTCGCGAACACTTTTCACGGCGTGCCGGGGTGTTGAGCACGCTCAGCCGACGGCGCCGCTGGCCGGGCACCTCGATCAGCACCTCGTTGCGGGCTTTGGCGACGTCGATGGCTACGAGAACGCCTACAGGTGGCGTAAGCTGTGGTTTGGTCATGGTCGATCCGTCTCCGGAATGAGGCTTCGAACACCGTCACTCTAGAGACCTGTTGATCGGCCATGACCGCCCAAGGCGGCGCGCTGCGCTCAGCAGGGCTTCGCGCGCCGCCTCCGAACCGTCGAGCCATCTTCCTGATGTGCTACGGCACCGAGTTCACCTCGAACGCCGTCCTCGCTTGGTGCGTCCAGACCGGGATCGCCTGGCACTACATCGCGCCGGGCAAGCCGATGCAGAACGGCATCTGCGAGGCTTTCAACGGCCGCATGCGCGACGAACTCCTGAACGAGACGCTGTTCCGCAGCCTCGACCACGCACGTGCCTGCGTCGCCGAGTGGGTCGAGGACTACAACACCGCGCGCCCGCACTCGGCGCTCGGCTATCTCTCACCGGCAGCCTATGCCGCCACCTTCACCGCAACGGGTACTCGGCTGCGCAACCCCACCAGCTCCGCCGAGCGCCCGTTGCTCCCACGGCGGAAAACCGCCAAACTCACGCCGCGGCTCTGCTTTCGGCTGGATGAAGAAGCGGGGTCACAGCACCTCCACCAGGGTCGCATCGCGTGTCAGCCCCTGGCGACCTTGACGTGCGCTAGCGCGGCTTTGAGCCCCTTCGCGAGTTCGCTCACATCCGTGTTGGCCCAGAAATGTAAGAAAAACAGCCTGGGCTCGTCCTTGAGCATATGGTTGTGCAAGGCCGTGACCTCGATGCCGTTGGCGCGCAGCGTCCGGATGACAGGGTTTACCTCGTCCGCCGTGAGCACGAAGTCGCCCGTAATCGCCGCCTTACCTCCGCCTGTCGGCTGGAAGTTTATGGCGATCGCGGAGCCCAACGCTTCGGGTACTTCCATGCCGCCGTCTGTGATGATGTCCGTGCGTGGGATCGAGACCTGGTAGACGCCCCCATTCACCTTTCCCTTGCGCCCGAGCGCCTGGTCTATAGTGACCGTATCGAGCTCTAGCTTCTGGTCAGCCGAGTCCGTCGCCGTCCGCGGCTCCGCACTCGGCGGCGGCAGGGGGTCGAGCGGCGTCCTGCTCTGGCCCACCGCCTCGCGCAGCGCGGTCGCGAGTTTGACGGCGTCGCCATGTCCGCCGACGTGCATGTACATGGTGGCCGGTTCGGACCGCAGCAGGTGGTTGTGAAGCGCCGTGACCTCGATCCCGTTCTCGGCCAGAACCTTCATCACTGGGTTGACTTCCTCGTGGGTGAGCACGAGATCGCCCATCACCATGGCATCTTTGTCGCCTATGGGCTGAAAGGCGAGCCAAGAGCCGAGCGCGAGCGCCGGCTTGATCTCAACCTCGTCCAAACGAACCTTCAGGTCGGAACGCGGCAGGCCGACGCGGTAGACGCCGCCGGCCTGAACCGTTCCCGCTTTACCAAGGGCTTGGGCGACGGCCTTCCAGTCGGGGTCAGCGAAGGCCGGAGCGGCAAAGGCAAGGCTCGCCGTAGCGAGGGCGGTGCAAAGCATTAAGCGCATTAGTCTTCTCCTGCTGTGTCTCGTCGCAAGTTGCTGGTTCAGCGGCGCCTTGCCGACTTCATTTCCGTATGGGCTTCTCAGTTTCGCGCCGCCGGCCTTTGCAAGATTCCATCCTCACTGATGTCTATTCCGGGCTGGCGCAGCTGCACGTTCTTGCCCGACGCCCAAACTTGGTAGCAGCGCTGCTCCTCGCCGTCGTAGGCGCGGCAGAGTGCGTCGCCGACGACGCTCCACTTGCCGGTTCCGCGCCTGCCCATAGAAATGACGGCGAGGGTGCCGTCTCGGCCAAACACCTCTGCGAAGTGAACCTCGTCCGTGAACTCCTGGCCTGCGAACTTGGCCGTGATCTCGCGTCCTTTGAGTTGACGGAAGGCGTCGGCAGCCCCGGTCTCCCTCACCGCGCCCGCAATGAGCAAAGACGCGAACGCTCCCAATATGGCCAGCCTGCGTCGTATCATCGATGCTCCCCTTTCGTCCGAGTGCTCTCAGGAGGCGTCTCTGGCTTTTGCAGGATGCCGTCTATGGCCTCCCCACCTGGTCCGCGGAGCTGCAAGTTTCTGTGCAGCACCCAGACTGTATGGCAGCGCGGATCGCTGTCAGCGAAGGTGAAGCAGACCTCATCCCCCTTGATGTGCCAGCTGCCGGTGTTCGGCTCGCGGTCGCCGGATGCCAACGGCCCACCCCTCTCGTTCGAGAGGAGGCGCCCACCCTTGGCGAAAACGAGCCCCCAATGGATCCCGTCCGTGAGTTCCTGACCAGAGAGCCGCGCCGCGATCTGAGGCCCTTTGAGCTGGCGGTAGGACTCGCCGGCCACCACTCCGGTGATACAAAGCACACAGAAGACGAGCGCCGCGTCCCAATCGCGCAAGCCGCTCAGGCAGGCTGTCACACTACGGATCGTCATGGCGTCAGGGGCTCGATCGTGAGCCGATCAAAGTGGGTGACGCTGTCCGCCTTGGTCCAGAACGCCACCTTGCCTGGTGAACCGAACGTCTGATCGGCGACCGTGAACAGCTCCCGGTTGTTGAACACGACCGTGAACTGATCGCCTTTCGCCCGCAGGGTCAGCTCATACCAATCACCTGCTGTCATCGGGAGGTTGGTACCCGCGAGTTGCTGCCGTCTGCCCCCTACAACCTTGTAGAAGCGCACGTTGTTCTCCAGCGCGTTGGCACGCACCACGTAGTAGTTCTGCGGATTTTGAAGACGCACCGCGAGCCCGCCAGCCTGAGAGTACGGAGCCGGCCGAGCCGAGCTTCCCGCTCCTGATCTATATGCCGACTGTTCCAGCCGACATCGCCGTGACGACCGCTTTCAAGGCGGCCGCCGGTCGGATCGATCAGGCTGGCGGGCTCGCGGTGCGTCTTCAA
>NZ_BPRD01000662.1 GCF_022179745.1 Methylorubrum podarium | reverse complement strand
TCGTCGGCCTGCTGCTGCTCGCGCTGTGACCCCGACCCAGTCCCGAATCCGAACCGAGACACGATGATGATCCGACGCCCGACGCTGCCGGCCCTTGCCGGCCTTCTCCTTGCCGGCCTTCTCGCCGACGGCGCCTCCGCCGCCGACCTGCCGCCGCGCGCCGCACCGCGTCCGCCGCCCGTCCTGCCCGCCTTCACCTGGACCGGCTTCTACGTCGGCGCGAATGCCGGCTACGGCTTCCGCGGCGGGTCTTCGAGCTTCACGGACGCGACCTACGGCACGGTCACGGGGAGCGGCGGCCGCGGCGGCTTCGTCGGCGGCGGCCAGATCGGCTACGCTTATCAGCTGACACCGGGCGCGGGCTGGGTGCTCGGCGCAGAGGCGGACCTTCAAGGCACCGGGTTCGGCCGCCGCGGCGACGGCACCATCGGCTCCACGCCCTATTACGGCGTCGCCCCGAGCCTCGACTGGTTCGGCACATTGCGCGGCCGGCTCGGCTACGCCTTCGACCGGTGGCTCGTCTACGGCACCGGCGGTCTCGCCTACGGCGGCGGCAGCAAATCCCCCTACGCCTCCGCCTATCCCTACACCCTGCCAGACTCGGTGCGGCTCGGCTACGCGGCCGGCGCGGGCATCGAGTACGCCTTGACGGAGCGCGTCTCGGTGAAGGTCGAAGGGCTCTACGTCGATCTCGGCAAGCAGGGGACCGGAGCGACCGTCTACGACGCGACCGTTCCCGCCTATTACGGCACCGGCCGCTCGGATTCGGGCTTCGGGCTCGTGCGCGGCGGCCTGAATTACAGGTTCTGAACCGGGGCGAATGGCTTGTTTCTTGCGTGAAAGAGTGAACCGTGGCCGCGAAAGATCGTTTGAACCGCTCAGCCTTCCCGCGCGGGTGATGAACCCGCGCGACGGAAAGCTGTGAGGGGAGCGTTTCAAACGGAGACTTTGACCGTGGTGACTCCTACCCATCCCATCGGCCGGCGACGTCCGCTGGTCGCCGGCGTCTCGGCCCTCCTGCTCGGTCTCGCGCCGCTCACCGCCTTCGCTCAATCCGTCGCCGCGCCGGTCGTCGAGGCGCCCGACATCGAGGCGCCGGCCGCGCCCGACCTCGGCAACGGACTGCCGCAGGGCGCGCTGGTCTTCCACGGCAATTACTGCGGCCCGGGCAGCCGCGGCGCCGGCCTTCCCCCGGTCGACGCCCTCGACCGGGCCTGCATGCACCACGATGCCTGCTCGCCGCCGGTGGGACAGGGGCTGCCGACCTGCTCCTGCAACGACCGTCTGGCGCGCGAGGCCACCCTGGTGGCCCGCACGCCGCGGATCAGCGACGAAGAACGGACGGCGGCGGAGTTCGTCGCCATCGGCGCGAAGGCGCTGGCCTGCGAACCCTGACCATTCTCACCGGAAGACCGCGATCGGCCCGGAACGCCTGTTCCGGGCCGTCCCATGACGCCCTACGGCGCCTCGGGCGTGCCCATGGGGATGCCCAGGGCGTCGAGGCCCTCCTCGAGCAATGAGGCTCCGTCCGGCGTGCCGAGCAACTCGCGCATCACCGTGTCGCCGGCCGCCTCGCGCTCCTTGGCGAAGCCGACCGCCGTGCCCCATTCCGCCGCCTCGTAATCGCCGCGGCCGATATAGAGCAGCGCCCCGAGGTCGGCGCGCTCATCCTCGTTGAGCCCGGCGATCATGCTGCGGATCTCCTGCTCGGTGGCGTCGTCGGTGCCGGCGACCAGCATGTCGATCGAACCGTCATCGGTCGGGTTGGAGCCCGAATCCGGATCGGTCGCACCTTCCTTCACCTCGACCGCCCGCAGCCGCAGGATGATCTCGGTGACCTTGTCGAGGGCGATGTCCATACGTCACTCCAGCTTCGACGGACCCGCGGAGGAAGCGGCGCGTCGGGTTCGAACGGAACGCGCCGGGTCCGCCGCGGCCGTCCGGACAAGCCGGTGACGTCGGGCCGCGACGGGGCGCAGAGCCTCGACAACCCGTGGCGTGGCCGTTGGTTCGGCGCGGCCGGGGCGCCGTGCAGGAGGAGCGATGGCGCGGGAGGCGGCGAGCCGG
>NZ_BPRD01000661.1 GCF_022179745.1 Methylorubrum podarium | reverse complement strand
CGAGCAGGCGGGCGACCTCGGTCAGGGGCAGGTCCGTCGCCCCTTGGATCTCGCGGGCCAGCCTGGCGACCTCGGCGAGGGTCTGGGCGTGTTCGGCGCGGGCCGTGGCCCCCTCGCGCTGGCGCCGGGCCGCGGACCGCTCGGTGGCCGTGCGGACGGGCGCGTCGGGGCGGAGCAGGGTCAGGCCGAGTTCGTCGCACAGGTCGGAGGGCAGGTTCAGGTCGGACCGGACCTTGTCCAGCTTCGGGGTGTAGAGCGGGCTGTAGGCCCTGCCCTGGTGCATCCGCACCTCGCCGGCCTCGTGGGCACGCAGGCGCTTGGCGACCGACCCGAGGTAGGACCGGAGGGTCTCCTGCGTGAGGCCGTTGCCGACGACGTAGGGGCCGAACTCCATCGCCCAGGAATCTGCGTCGCCCCCAACGCCGGTCCGCGCCCGGGCGACGGCGACGTGGAAGCAGAGCAGGTCGCGCTTCTCCAGCCGGGCGAGACGCTCGGGACCGATGGCCAGGACGCGGAGGAGCTCGGCCTCGACGGCGCCCCACAGCCCGCGGGAATGCGTGCGCAGGCGCGACGGCGCGACCGGCTTGCCCTCGGCCCGGGCCTGCGCCTCGCGGGCGGCCCGGCGCGCGTCGCGCTCCTCGCGGTACAGCGTGGTCTCGGCGCGGGTGAACGGGAACACAGCGTCCGCGAGCGTGTCGAGGTCGTGGCGCTGCACGTCCTCCCAGCTCTCGGGCCACAGGAGGCGGACGCGCTCGCCGCTCTTCTCGTTCGTGCTGCCGGCGACGCGGTGGACGCGGGCCATGTCGCCGACGGACCAGTCGAGGTCCATGCCGGCCCAGATGGCGGCGTTGGCGGCGGCCTTGGCCTTCACGCGCTCGATGTTGGCAGCGCCGGTCTGGACGGCCTCGCCCCACAGGCAGCAGATGAGGCGGCGCACGCGGGCCTGGACGCGGGCCTTGAGGGGGCGGCGGGACAGCCACACGCACCACAGGCCGCGGCCCGAGAACAGGATGTAGGAGGGCCGCGGGATCCCGGCGGCATCCATGCGGGCGAGCAGGATGC
>NZ_BPRD01000660.1 GCF_022179745.1 Methylorubrum podarium | reverse complement strand
CACCGCGACCTCGCCGGGCGCGATGGGTCCGATCCAGCGCTCGCAGACGAGCCCGAGCCCCGGCTTCAACAATCCCGGCATGGCGGCCCAGAACGGCGGTTCGCGCTTCGGCGGCGGCTTCCTCGGCGGCATGCTCGGCGCGGGCCTGATCGGCGCCCTGCTCGGTGCCGGCCTGTCGGGCGGCCTCGGCGGCATCGGCTCGTTCATCGGCCTGATCTTCCAGATCGGCCTGATCGCGCTCCTCGTGATGCTGGTCGTGCGCTTCTTCCGCCGCCGCCAGGAGGGCAACCAGCCCGCCATGGCCGGCAACGCCCCCCATGCCCGCTCCGGACTGCCGCCGGAAGGCGGCATGCAGGGTGGCATGCAGGGTGGAATGAATGCCGGCATGAACCCGATGGGCGGCGGCCTCGGCGGCGGTGCCCGCCCGCAGCCGATCCAGGTCCAGCCGGACGACTTCCAGGCCTTCGAGCGCTCGCTCAACGAGATCCAGGGCGCCTATGGCCGCGAGGACGTCGCCGCCCTGCGCCGTCTCGCGACCCCGGAAATGGTCGGCTACTTCGAGGAGGATCTGCGCGCCAACGCCGCCCGCGGCGTGGTCAACCGGATCTCGGACGTGAAGCTGCTCCAGGGCGACCTGTCCGAGGCGTGGCGCGAGGGTCGGGTCGAGTTCGCCACCGTCGCCATGCGCTTCTCGCTGCGCGACGAGGTGTTCGAGCGCGCCACCAACCGCCACGTCGAGAACGGCCCGCAGGAGGCCAAGGAGTTCTGGACCTTCGTGCGCGAGCCCGGCGGCCCGTGGCTGCTCTCGGCGATCCAGCAGGGCCGCTGAGCGGTCCCAGACCTTCAACGAAAAGGGCGTCCGGCGAGAGCCGGGCGCCCTTTTTCGTGATGAAGCACGGCTCCCGTCATTGCGAGGCGGAGCCGAAGCAATCCAGGGCTCGACGTATCCGAATGGTACGCCAGGGCCCTTCCGCCCACTCATCCCGTTTCCGGTTGATCGCCTTGGTCAGAGCCTGGCCTGTCCCCTCC
>NZ_BPRD01000659.1 GCF_022179745.1 Methylorubrum podarium | reverse complement strand
CGACGGCTTCGCCGAGGGCTTCGCGGCCGCCTCCGGGGCCGGCGAATCGGATGAGTCCGGACCTTCGGCCGACGCGGCCTCCGATGCGGGCCCGACCGCGGCCGCCGACGGCGCCGGCGCGACGGATGCCGCCGAGGCCGGCGGCGAGGACGAGGCGGCGAGCCCGGCCGAGCTGATGAGCGGCTTCCAGGAGATCGCCGACCGCGTCGCCGATTCGGACCTGTCGAAGAAGGCCAAGAACACCCTGCTCGACGGCATCGCCACGCTGATGTCGAAGCTTCAGTCCGAGGCGCCCTCGGGCGAGGAGACCAGCCCGGCGAGCACCGCGGCCGCGAAGGCGAGCGGCGGGACGGGCGAGTCCGCCTCGGCTTCGGAGGCGGACGACGCCTCGGCGAGCGAGAACCAGGGGACTTGGAGCCACGAGGTCAAGGACGGCGAGGCCACGATCCAGCTCGGCGACAAGTACACCGTGAAGGCCAGCGAGAAGGACGCGACCTGGACGGTGACGAACAACGAGACCGGCAAGACCACCAAGGTCTCGGGCGACCCCCATGTCGACATCGACAACGACGGCAAGAACGACTTCGACTTCAAGAAGGACATGACGTTCAAGCTCGACGACGGCACCAAGATCACCGTCGGCACCGTCCCGGGCGGCGAGAACGGCACCACCTTCTCGTCCTCGCTGACCATCACCAACGGCGACAAGGCCATGCAGGTGACGGGCCTCGGCGATTCGCATGACGGCGAGAACAACCTCGAAGTGAAGCAGTCCGACGCGGGCACCACCCTCGACGAGCTGGAGAATGACGGCTCGACCACGGTCTACGAGAACGGCGGGGCGTGGCAGACGAAGGACGGCAAGGCCGTCGATCAGTCGATCATCGACGCGGCCGAGGCCGCCGCGGCCTGATCGGACCCGATCCCGAGACTCGGTCCGCCCGGGGGCAGCGCTGCCCCCGGGCGGACCGACATGTGGAGAGGTTGGCACGAAGAGCCAAAGTTGCAGGCCGACCCCACCAATAACTTCGCCAGCAAAACAAATAATATAACGCTTTCTGATACAACAACTTAGCGTGATTCAAGCTAATTCCTCGCACAATCCTCGTACGGCGAGGGTTCCCACGTGAGGAAGACTGTCTTAATCCTGAATTATCCGATGACGAATGTGTGAGTGCTTGTGAGCTCAGCTGAACGGCGCGCTCAAGGTACTGAGGGGAGACGGTCGGGATGCGGATTCTGGTGGTCGACGATGATCGGGCCTGTGCCGGCTGCATCACCGGAATCCTGCGGGACGAGGGATTCGTGGCCGACCATGTCACGACGCTCGCCGACGCGACGCTGTCGGCGTCGCTCGCACCCTACGAGGCGATCCTGGTCGACCGCATGCTGCCCGACGGCGACGGGCTCGACTGGGTGCGCGAGCAGCGCCGGGCCGGCAGCACGGTGCCGATGCTGATCATCACCGCCGAGCGCGACACCGTCGATCACCGGGTCGAGGGCCTGAACGGGGGCGCGGACGACTACATCCTCAAGCCGATGCCGCTCGACGAACTCGTCGCCCGGGTGCGCGCCGTGATGCGCCGGCCGGTGGCGACGCTGGATCCGGTGCTGCGCGCCGGCAACGTCACCTTTGATCCGGCCAACCGCGAGGTGCGGGTGGCGGGCAAGCCCCTGCGCATGCCCCGGCGCGAGACCTGCATCTTCGAGATGCTGATCCGCCGCTCGGGCAAGACGGTGACGAAGGGGCTGCTGGAGGAAGGGCTCTACAGCTTCGAGGACGAGGTCTCCTCGAACGCCATCGAGGTGGGCATCTACCGCCTGCGCGGCCACCTGATGGGCTCGGGCGCCACGGCGACGGTGCGCACGGTGCGCGGCACCGGCTACGTGCTGGAATCGCCCGACGAGCCGATCACCGTGCCGGACCTGCCGGGCGAGGTGCCGCAAGTGGCGATGGTCGCGGCGCAGGTCGCCGTGGTCCTGTCGAATCAGGCGGAGCCCTCGCCCGCGCTCATCCCGGCGGCCATCGCGGCGAGCCTGCCCGAATCGCCGCCGGCGGAGACCGCCGCGGCCGTCGTCGCCGCCGTGATCGCCGTCAGCCTCGCCAAGCGCGGCGAGGAGGTCTGAACCGCCGTCTCGAGCCGCGCGGCGGACGCCGGGTCACGCCCCCGTCCGCCGCCTGAGGGCGGCGCGCCAGGCGCGCAGGGTCGCGGCCGCCTCGTCCTCCGACGGCACCGGCTCGGCCGCGTCCTGTCCGCGGCGCCGACGGCGCCAGCCCAGCACCCGCAGGATCGCCCACAGCCCGCTGGCGCGCTCGGGCTGCCCGGTCTGCCGCCGGGCGTCGCGCTGCGACCGGCGGGCGAGGAAGGGATTGAACAGCGGCAGCGGCGCGCCGCCGACCGCCCCGCCGCCGGCCAGCACGACCCCGCTCCCCGGACCCACGAGCAGCCCGGCGCCGGCTGCGACGCCGGACGCCCCGCTGGCGTCGATCCCCGGACCCGCCGCGGCGGGAGCCGATGGACCGTCGCTGGTCGGGGCGACCGGTGCCGCGGTGACGACCGGAGCGGCCGTTCCGGTCTGAGGGGCCGCCGTGACGCCGGCCTGGAGCGGGGAGACGGAGGCGGCCTGTGCGGGCGCCGCGTTCGGCACCTGCACCGGCGCCTCGCCGCGCCCCGGCCCGCCGCCCATCGGTTGCATCGCGGGCGAAGCCGGGGCGCTGGTCTGCGCCGCCGACGCGAATCCGGGCGAGGCCGGCGCGGCGAGGCCGACGCCCTCGTGCGGCCGAGCCCGCTCCGTCTCCGACGGGGTCCCGCGCTGCGCCGCCTGGACGTCGGCCGTCCGGGCCGGCCTGCCCTCGTTCACCGCGGCG